>NZ_JBALLY010000037.1:0-56562 GCF_036963045.1 Bacillus sp. JJ864
TTTGCCTCGTCCGAGGGGGCGAAACGACCGGAGATTCTAGCCGCTAGAGCTGGACAATGCTTTCGCTGAATTTTGAGGTGGGAGTATTACTGCCCGTTAATGCGGGATAAAAGCCCCTTTCTTTTTAGGTGGACGAGAGCATCTGGCCGCACATAGAAACGGTCAGGGCCTTTTCCTACCACATGCAAGGTTTAAAACAAAAGGAGAAAGCAAGTAGCGGTCATGTTGTATTTGGCATAGCCGTGATTTATATGTCGAAAAGTTAAAATGGATATATAGTCTGCTAGCACAGGATATAATGTGGAAAGCTTACCAGGTCAAGGGGGACATTTCTAAATTTTTTTGTATGCAGTAATATGTAGGGAGAAGGGAGCTTGTATGATGCCGAATATAAAAAAAATCGCAGAAATGGCAGGGGTCTCAATTTCTACTGTTTCTCGCGTTTTAAATAATCATCCTTATGTAAATGAACAGAAACGAAAAGAGATATTAGCCATTATTGAAAAGTTAAATTACACGCAAAATTCAAATGCAATTCATTTAGTACGTGGAAGAACGAATGCGATTGGTGTGCTTCTCCCGTTCGTCAATAATCAGTATTACAGCGCCATTATAGAGGGGATTTCAAGAGAGGCTGCAAAACATAATTACAATATGATGCTCTGTCAAACGGGTTATAACGTTGATAAAGAGATTGAAGTTTTGAATATGCTAAAGATGAAAAAGTTAGACGGGGTCATTATATGTTCGAAAATCAATGATTGTCAGGAAATCGAAAAATACGCAACATTTGGCCCGGTTGTGACGTGTGAAGATACGATATCCAGTACAATTTCTAGTATTCATATTGATCACTACAAAACGTTTGCTTTAGGAATGGAATATTTAATAGAAAAGGGACACACACGAATCGGTTACTGCATTGGACGAAGTAATAGTTTTAATAGCCAAAATCGAAAAAGAGCTTACGCAGATGCTTTATCATCTATTCACGTTACGCCGCGAGAAGAGTGGCAATTTGTAGACTGTTTCACGATAGAGGATGGGACTCGTATTGTTCAATCGTTACTTCATATGAAAGAGCGTCCAACGGCTCTTCTCGTATCTTGTAATCATATTGCAGCTGGTATTGTAACTGCTGCTCAAAAAAACGGTCTTTCCATTCCAGAGGATCTCACAATTATTGGGTGCGATGATCAGCAAGTTGCAGAAATATTAGATATTACAACCATTGCGCATTCAAGTGTGGAAGTTGGTGCAGGTGCATTTACCATTTTGCACGACCAAATTATGAATAAGAAAGCAGAAGTAAAACGAATTGAGTTATTTGCGAAGTTAACGGAAAGAATGACAACATAAACGAAAAGCACAATCTTAATTAAAATGATTGTGCTTTTTTATAAGAGGAGGAAAATCGCTTTTCAAAATCCCGTTTGGTATAATATGGTCAATCTATAAGGGGGGGTAGCATGAGACCGAAATTTGTGAAAGTTATTTTATTCGTTGCACTAGCTTCTTTTTGTTTATTGGCATACGGATTTATTACTAGTGTGAGTGATGTTCTAAATCCGAAAACTTCTAAGCTAACTCCTACCGTGCAAAAGGAAGCAAAAGGGAAACAACAAAAGGAAACACTGCAAATTGTTAGCTTAGGTGATTCGTTAACACGCGGTGTTGGAGATAAAGAAGGTATTGGATATGTTGGACGGATGAAGAATGAATTGCAAACAAAATACAAACAAAAGGTAGCGCTCACAAACTTGGCGGTGAGTGGTGCGAAAATGCCGGATTTATTAAAACAAATGGAAAGCAGCGGTACCGGGTATGCAATTAAGCAAGCTGATGTGCTTGTTTTGACAATTGGCGGAAATGATTTATTTCCAGGGTGGGAATCACTTGGAAACCTTGATTTAACGACATATCGTCCAGATACCGAAACATTTCAAGCTAATGCGAAGAAAATTTTGGAACAATTGAGGAGTTTAAATCCAAACAGTCCGATTTTTTGGATTGGCTTGTACAATCCATTTGAAGATGTAGAAGAGTTAAAAGGCTCGTCTCCGATTGTTGTCGATTGGAATGGATCATTAGAAAAGCTTGCGCTTAGTTATTCAAACGTATATGTTGTCCCAACATTTGATATGTTCCAAAACCGTGGTAAGGATTTATTATATTCTGATCACTTCCATCCGAATGAAACCGGTTATACATTGATAGCAGATCGTTTATTACAAAACGTTGTTAGTCAGTTAGAACTAGCTGGAGGTGAGAAAAAATGACGACAGTTCTATCTGTCCGGAATTTAAAGAAGGTTATTAAGAAAAAAACGCTCGTTGAAGATGTATCATTTGATATACAGCAAGGAGAAGTATTTGGATTTTTAGGCCCAAACGGAGCGGGGAAGACAACGACGATTCGGATGCTTGTTGGTCTCATTGCAGCAACAGAGGGAACCATTTTGATTGGTGGATATGACATAAAAGAAAATTTTCGCAGTGCGATGCGGCAAATTGGTAGCATTGTTGAAAACCCTGAATTGTATACATATTTAACGGGATTTGAAAATTTAAAGCAATTTGCTCGTATGCTAGGCGGGATTTCCGATGAACGAATTATGGAAATTGCCAAAATGGTACATCTTGATGAACGTATTCACGATAAAGTGAAAACATACTCACTTGGGATGAAGCAACGCCTTGGGATTGCACAAGCTCTTCTTGGTAGTCCGAAACTTCTTATATTAGATGAACCGACAAATGGCCTCGACCCAGCTGGTATTCGAGAACTTCGTGAATTTGTACATACACTTGTGAAAGAAGAAAACATGAGCGTATTCATTTCTAGTCATTTATTAAGCGAAGTACAAATGATTTGTGACCGCGTCGCGATTATTAATAAAGGAAAAGTAATTACGGTCGCAAGAGTTGAAGAGTTAGTGAAACAAGCAAGCGACCGCGTGGAGTGGGTTGTGACGCCGCTAGATAAAGCGAAAGCATTGCTTGAAGAGTCGGATGAAGTGACAGAACTTGTCGTAGAAGAAGGACGACTATTATGCCGCATGAGTCAAGAGCGAGTAAGTTTTTATAATAAGCAGTTAGTTGAGCACGCTGTAGATGTTCATAGTGTAAAACAAGTTGTATTTACATTGGAAGATCTATTTATGGAACTGACAAAGGGGGAGCAACATGCGTGAATTTGCGAACCTCGTCTATAATGAGGCAGAGAAAATATATCGAAAGAAACGTATTGTAGTAGTCATGCTCATTTTGGCGATTTTAATTCCGATTTTTGTTTATGCACAGTACCGAGAAGTGCAGACGACCATAAAGCGTCTTGGTACGAACGATTGGAAGGTATCACTGCAGCAGCAAATCGTTGATTCACAAAACCGTTTAAATAATTCGCGCCTTCCTGAAGAATGGAAATCTTGGTTAAAGGTAAGAGTGCAGCAGCAACAATATTATTTAGATCATAATATTAATCCAAGTGCGCCGGGCGCACCGACATTTGTACGTATGTTTATTGAACAAGGAATTACGCTGTTTATCCCGCTTCTTATTATGATTGTAGCAATTGATATCGTCTCGGGAGAACGGAGCGATGGAACGATGAAAATGCTCCTTACGCGGCCGATTCGGCGTTGGAAAATTCTTTTAAGTAAATATGTAACGATGGTCTTGTTTATTTCACTCATTTTATTGCTTGTCCTAGTTCTTTCTTATGTGTTTTCAGGTATTGTATTTGGTTATGCTGGATGGGATTTGCCGGTGCTGACAGGTTTTGTAACCGAGAAAGATACGTTAAATACAAGTTTTGTTCATCTTATTCCGCAGTGGCAATACATTGTTATGGCTTACGGACTTGCTTGGTTTGTAGCAATTGTTGTTGGCACCATCTCATTTATGGTTTCCGTACTGATTCGCAACACACCAGCTGGTATGGGAGTTATGCTGGCAGCGTTAATTGCTGGAGGTATCTTAAATAACTTTGCCACGTCCTGGGAAGGTGCAAAATATATTTTTAGTGTCAATTTATCGTTAACGGATTATTTATCAGGACAGTTACCAGCGTTGCAAGGATTATCGATGAGTTTTTCATTACTCAATCTCACGATATGGGCAGTTGTATCGCTCATGATCGCTTTTGTAGTATTTACAAAACAAGACATGGTGAATTAATACGATAGGAAGTGACAGAATGGAACAAATACTAAAGAATGATTGGGCGCCGCTACTAGCACCTGAATTTGAAAAACCATACTACCAACAATTACAATCATTTTTAACAGAGGAGTATCGTACACATGTTGTGTATCCAAAGCAGGAGGATGTTTTTAATGCTTTGCGTTATACAAGCTATCAAGATACGAAAGTCCTTATTTTAGGACAAGATCCATATCACGGGCCAAATCAAGCGCATGGGTTAAGTTTTTCGGTGCAACCGGGCGTACGTACGCCACCGTCACTGCAAAATATGTACAAAGAGCTGCAGGATGATCTTGGCTACGAAGTCCCGAATAACGGTTATTTAGTAAAATGGGCAGAGCAAGGTGTGCTTTTACTAAACACTGTATTAACGGTGCGGCAAGGAGAGGCTAATTCTCACAAAGGAAAAGGGTGGGAAGTTTTCACGGATCGTATTATTGAGTTGTTAAATGAACGGGAAAAACCAGTTATCTTTGTATTATGGGGACGCCCTGCACAGACGAAGAAAAAACTTATTACAAATCCTAATCATCATATTATTGAATCTGTTCATCCAAGTCCATTATCAGCACGCCGAGGATTCTTTGGCAGCAAACCATTTTCAAAAATAAATCATTTCTTGGTGAATAATGGAGAACGGGAAATGGATTGGCAAATTCCGAATCCCTCTATATATTCAAATTAAAAAACCGACATAAAAACCTCTTTCTTTTTAGGGAGGAGACCAGAGCAACTGACCGTGCATAGAAGCGGTCAGGGCCTTTTCCTGCCACGCGCAAAGTTTGAAAACAAAGAAAGGCAGCGAGGTGTAGGTCCATTTTTATCTTCATGGCAGCAATTATAGGTAATAAGGGGTGTATTTTTGCTGGAATTATATTCCTTACCAAACTTCTAAATGAAATGTATGGCTGAGTAGTTAAAATTGATTTATATAAATGAAGATCTCAGATAGAAATAGACCGCTACATAGATAGCGGTCTATTTATTTTCTTCTTGTTTTAATTTTGCATCTAGTACGAACGTACCAAATGGAATAACAGATGCAACAAGTGCACCAAACGCCCATGATTTTGACTTATTATGAATCGTCGTTACTTGAATAACGGCGAAGATGAATAGTATAAACAGGACACCGTGTGCCATACCCGTTACAGTAACAGCTTTCGGAAAATCTGCAAAATACTTCAGCGGCATTGCAATGAATAGAAGGATTAGAAAAGAAATCCCTTCTAGTACTCCAATGACTCTTAAACGTCCAATCGGTGTTGATAACATAAAATGGCCTCCTTCATTATGTAAGCTTGTATATGGTAAATTTGTATTCTTTTTGTAAATAAAATAGCCTATATAAATACAAATTAAACAATCGACATAAAAACCCTCTTTTTTAGGCGGGCGAGAGCATCTGGCCATGCATAGAAGCGGTCAGGACCTTTTTCTGCCACATGCCAGATAGCGATCATGTTGTACTTTGTATAGCAGAAACTTATATGTCGGAAAATTAAAATGGATATATAGTTAATTCCATTATAATCAAAAATAAACTTTACACTATGAGAATAGTGTAAAGTTCGAAATATCTTCACAGGCTCATGCATATAAATAATAAATCGCGCCTAAGTATTTGACTCGGGCGCGATTTTATGAATGATTGATTCTCTTCAACGTGAAAACTGTTCTATACTAGCACTTCGCTGTTCAAAACAAATTGTTCTACGACTTTTGCAACACCATCATTCATGTTTGTGTCTGTTATATGATTTGCAATGGCTTTAATATCGTCCGGTGCATTGCCCATTGCAACGCCAAGGCCAGCAAATTCAATCATAGCCTGGTCATTATAGCTATCGCCCATCGCAATCACTTCTTCACGTGTAATACCGAGTTTTTGGATAAGTTGGTGTAAGCTCGTTCCTTTTGTTACACCATACTCTGTAAATTCTAAGAAGAACGGCTTAGAACGCATAACACTTAATTGTCCTTCAAATTCTTGTTGTAATTTCTTTTCAACTTCTGCAAGACGTTCAGGTGCTTTCATCATTAATACTTTCACAACAGGTTCTTTCACTGCACTTACAAAATTATTAACCTCTATAACTGGCATACCTGTAATATAAGCTTCAACTTCTGTATATTCATTATTTTCCTCTGTCACAATCTCATCGCCAATGTACGTATGAATCCAAACATCTTCGTTTTGGCTTGTTTTATATAAATTATGAACAATTTCAGGTGATAATGTGCTGCTAAATAACTCTTCGTTTGTTTTACAGTTAATAATTTTTGCGCCGTTAAACGATAAAATGAAGCTGCCGTATTCTTCTAACTTTAGTTCTTTTGCAATTGGCCACATCGCAAATGTTGGACGACCAGAGGCTAGTACAACTTTTACACCGCGCTCTTGGGCGTTCATTAAGGCTTCTTTCGTACGTGGTGAAATCGTATGGTCATCGCGCAGTAATGTATCATCTAAATCTAGTACAATCATTTTATAAGACATTTGAATAATCCTTCCTATTATGAAATAAATCGTAAGGCATCGAACCTCTTTGAAGATGGAATCGATTCTACATGAATGTATATATGAGCAAGCATATTTTACTTGCCCATATATGTTTCTATTATCGTAACAATTCTTAAAATAGACTGCAACGCTTGAAGTTTGCAATTTTGTTTACGTTTTGTGTCGATTGGATGGGCGAACCTCTTGTTTGTCTGTTGAACGAGAGAATAATATTTCTAGTATAATTGCCATTACAGAGCCGAGTACAAGGCCGTTGCTTAAGAAAGATGCTAGGAATGGCGGCAGTGAAGAAAAGGCCTCTGATGGGATGAACATGACGCCAATTCCGGTAAAGAGAGCGAGGCCTGCAACTTTAAATAAGCGTTCTTTATCTTTCACAGTTTCATATTCTCGAAAAGCCAGCCCAATCATACTGGCGAAGACCGGATAAATCGCTGCATAGCCGACAGCTACTGGAATGGCTGCGATGAATGAAGTAACCTTTGGAAATAAGCTCATAAGAATAATAAAGGATGAACCAAGAATAAACGGTAATCGTTTGTAAATATTCGTTGTCGCAATGAAACCTGCTGATCCAGAAATAGCGACAGGTCCAATTGCTGAAAACAGACCGCCAAGAAGTTGATTAATACCGGTTATAATTCCTGCTTGCTTAAATCGATTTTGCACGGCAGTAGTTTCGTATTTCGAAACTACTTGTTGAACAACGCGAATACTTGCTAACATGTTAGTTAGTAGTAATAACGTAACAAAGAGAACGGTAATAACCATATTCCATTCTAAGCGAGGTGTACCAAATACGAAGATGGATGGCATTCGGATCATGTCTGATATAGGTGTGATGGGATTTGATAGACCGAAACATGCAAATAAAATCCACCCAATTACAATACTGCACAGTACAGAATATTGACCAATCACAGGTAGCTTCGTAACAAAGAAAGATAGAAAAATAATGATAAGAGAAAGAATAAAAACTTTCCCTTGAACAGCTGTATGCTGTCCGTTAAGTCCAAACATGCCTTTTAAAAATGATCCGCTTAGCTGTGCAACGAGTAAAAATAGGTAGGTTCCAATAACAGTTGGTGTAAAATAGCGGACAAGTTTATCAATAAGTCCAAATATACTAAGAAGAATGCAGATGAGACCACTTAATAAGAAGGAATATTGCAGTACGCGAAGCGTTTCACTACTTGAGCCAAATAATACAACGCCTAGGCTTGCATACAAGGAAAAGATACCCCACCAAAGTCCAGCAGGCCCTTCTTGAATGGGTAAGCGATGGCCAAAAGAAGCTTGTAAAATACCTGCAAATCCAAGAACAAATAATGTTCGTTGGACAAAAGCGATCGCTTCTGAACCTTCTAATCCATAGTTAGCGGCGACACTAATTGGAACGATTAGGCTGCCAGCTAAAATAAATAATGCCCATTGCAGGGCAGAAAGAAATGTTTTCATTATATATCAACCTCTTTCTTGTATTCCATTTCTAGTATATATGTATTTGATTTGTTGTGGCAAAGATTGAATAGAGAGAAAAGAGCTGAAAGAATATTATGAGTGCGCGTAAACAATTGAGCATTGCAATTATATGTATGTGTTTTATAGTAATTATTGGAAAAATTGGGTTTATGATGATAGAAGGGATTAGTCTGTTTCAAGCATTTTGGATGACGATGATTACTGTATTAACAGTTGGGTATGGAGATGCCGTTCCATTAACGAAAGCAGGAAAGATTTTTGCGCTTTTAATCATTCCAATCGGTGTTGGTATCGTGACGTATGCGATTGGGGTAGTGGCGGCTATGATTATTGAAGGAAATTTATTTCAGGCCATGCGGAAAAATTTGCAGAACATGATATGATAATAGTATTTGGTCCGGTAGAGAAATTGGAGCAATTTGAGAAAGAATTACAATAGATGAGGTGAGAAAGCATGCAAATATCTAGCGATAAGATTTTAAATAAAATGGCAAGTGAAATTGCAAAAGCGAAGGGGAGTGAATCACATAAAGCAAAAGAACATCTTTTAGTTGTTCGTGCGTTATGTGATCTATTACTTGAAGAACAGCCAGAAGCTTCTGTATATGTTGAACCAAAATTACAAGCAAACGTTATAGCGCCGCAAATGCCTGTTCAACCAATTGCTTCGTTTTCAGGAGAGCCTGTATATGTGAAAGAAGATGATGCAAACGGAAGCTCTCTTTTGGATTTTTAGACGCTAAATAGTTGGATTGTGCGCGGAAATTTTTTATTATTAAATAAAAAGGGGAATTCCAATGAAAATTTTCTTCTTATTAGGTTGTATTGCAGCACCATTAGCTGTTGCACTTGGAGCATTTGGAGCACATGGGCTTGAAGGGAAAATATCAGCGAAAATGTTAGATGTGTGGAAAACAGGTGTTACGTATCAAATGTTCCATGCAGGTGGATTGTTTGTTGTTGCTTTATTAATGGATAAGATTCAATCTTCTCTTGTAAGCGCAGCAGGTTGGTGTATGGTAGCAGGTATTGTGATGTTCTCTGGAAGTCTATACGCATTAAGTACAACAGGTATAAAATTTTTTGGTCCAATCACTCCGCTTGGCGGCGTAGCATTTATTGTAGGCTGGATTTTGCTGGGGACTGCGGTTGTAAAAGGTTTATAAAGTGAAACGTCCTCTTGGGAAACGCTTTTTTTCCAAAAGGTTAGTTGAACCAATCGGGCTCTTACAGATGGTTTGTACCTTACTTCTTTGCTTAACCTCTTACCAGCTGTTTGGGCGGGGTAGAAATAAAACAAAAGCTGGCATTTGCCAGCTTTTTTTTATTATCTTGGAGGGTAAGTTGCTGGTTGTTGTGTGGGGAAGTAGATGATTTCTCCTGGAAATTCTACATAATCAAGATAAATCATAAGCAGTAAATAACGTTTTCCGGACTTAGGTTCACTTAGAATGATATGATCGCGTCCTGCAGCTTCAATGACACCTGTATAGGATTGTGTACCAAGTGTGCTGCCGCGCTCATATGTCATGAATATAGTCGCTGTTTTTCCTTTGTTTAAACGAAGGATATTTTCAATATATGATTGCTCAAGTGGAAGCATCCCTTGAGAAACGGCAAGTTGTGCTTGCGCAGCTTGCGGCGTTGGCATTTGTTGTCCTTGTTGTCCTGGCTGCGGTTGCATATATCCGCCAGATGGTTGATAAAATCCTCCCCCATAGTATGGGTTTTGTTGCTGTGCCATACGAAATCCCTCCTCTTTTCAGTTCACTAATACACACTTGGACAGTCTCCAGCACTTGGTTGGAAAAAGCAATGGTTTTTAAAACGACCAGAGTTTTCTTGATTAAACCAAGTTGGCGGACATTCACCTCCTGGCCTAAAAAACCATAACGAAAAATTAGCGGGCCAGAATCGTTCCCCTTGAATCGTACGTCTTGCCAGAGCGATATCACTTTCACGGGCACGCTGATAGAAGTAACCTTTTTGTGTAGCCTCAAATCCACCAGGACTTTGAAATACCATTTGACGAAGGTTTCGGATCTTTTTAAAGTCTAAGCAATTCCCTTTTACGCGATTGACGCCGACATTTCCAACCATCAGCATTCCTTTAGGTCCTTCTCCTTCTGCTTCTGCCCGCATTAACCTGGCAAGTAGTTTTACATGTTCTTCTGTATAGGGAATAACAGCCATCTGTTTCACCTCTTTTATTACTCTGCTAGAGAAAAGGAAGTGTAGAACAATTACTAATTCATAAGTATGAAAAAAGGGGGGCGGATATGACAACCAAACCATGTTTTAATATGTATCTCTATAGATATTAGTTGAAAAACTAGAATAAAACCCCCTTTTTTTAGGGGGCGAGAGCATCTGGCCATGCATAGAGGCGGTCAGGGCCTTTTCCTGCCACATGCAACGTTTAAAACAAAGGGCGAAAGCAAGTAGCGGACATTTTCTTGCTGCATAGCAGGGACTTATATATTGAAAAATTAAAATGGATTTATATCACTACTCACAAGAAGTAAGGGTTATTCTGAGAGAGAATTGAATAATAAAAAGCTAGCGATTTTGCTAGCTTTTTATTATTCAAATAATTTATTCCACATATTAGAGAAGAAGTCTCCAATGGATCGCATCGTCAATACGAACCAATTTGCTTTGTCTACTTCCTGCGTTGTTTTCACATCGAATTTCATTTGTTTACTTCCATCAAGGAAACCATATTGATCAGTAGATTCTAAAACAAGTGAGCCTACTTTGGCATCCTTTTTCACAGGTGCAACTAAGCTTCCATCTTCGGACATTGATTTGTTTGCTTCATAGGAAATTTTGTAAGGAGGTTTACTTCCTTTTTTGGTGACTACCGTTATCTCTTTTTCAGGTGTCACAGCTACCGTATCTTCTTTTCCTTTTACGACAGGAATCGTATTATTTTTATCTATTTTCAACTTCTGTTTTTCAAAGTTCTTAAAACCATACTCCATTAATGCGCGAGATTCTATAAAACGCTCATCCATTGATTTTGTTTTAATAATAACGGAGATTAGGCGTAAATCACCGCGTTTGGCTGTAATGGTAAAGCAATACCCAGCTGAATCAGAACTTCCTGTTTTTAAGCCGTCTGTTCCTTCATATGCAAATGCAGCGCCTGGTAACATCCAGTTCCAGTTTTCCATACGAATTGGGCGTGGATGATTATCTGGGAAGTTTCTGAACCTTTGTTTTGTATCTGCCAATATCTCTGGATATTTTGTCATAATTGTTCTAGATAAGATTGCCATGTCTCTAGCTGATAAAGAGTTTTCACCGTTTGGATCTGTTCCTTCCGGATGCTTTCCTTTTAAATCAGCGTTATTTAAACCTGTAGCATTTACAAATTTATATTTCTTTAACCCTAGTTTTTTGGCATGTTCATTTGCAAGATTTAAGAAGTTCTTTTCACTTCCTGCAAGAAGTTCGGCAAGTGCAACACTTGATCCGTTTGCTGAGAAGACAATAATAGAATGATATAATTCTTTAACTGTATATTGTCGTCCCTTTTCAAATGGAACGTTGGAAAATTCGTTGTTACGGGAAATCTCGTAAGCATAATCAGAGATATTCACTTTTGTATCCCAGGTGATTTTCCCTTCTTTAATGGCTTCTAAAACGGAGTATATAACCATGAGTTTTGACATACTAGCAATTGCAAGTAATTCATCGGGGTTTTGCTCGTGTAGTATTTTTCCTGTATCTGCATCAAACAGAATAGCAGCAGCGGCTTCAATATGTATGTCTTCTTTCGCATAAGAGGGAGTTGCTCCTATGAAAGAAAACATGAGTGTAAGCCCTAATAAAATAGATAACATTTTCCTCATAATCAATTATCACCTTCGCATCGTTATTAGCATGTAGCTTGTACTATTCTAACATGAGTTTGAATATGGAAAGATTACAATTTTGTAAGCAAACTAGATAATTTTTCTATTTTATTAGAGGTTCCTATTATATAAGACAGCAAAAAAAGGGCAATTTCCGCCCTTTTTTTGCTGTTATACGTGTAAAAATTTTGCGACTTTTTCGCTTGGTAAAATGTTTCCAACAAAGAATGTTCCAAACTCACCGTAGCGTGCACTTACTTCATCAAAGCGCATTTCGTATATAAGTTTCTTAAATTGAAGAACATCATCGGCAAATAATGTTACGCCCCATTCATAATCGTCAAAGCCTACAGAACCAGTAATGATTTGACGTACTTTTCCTGCATATTGACGGCCAATTTTTCCGTGGCTATACATTAATTTTTTGCGATCTTCCATCGGTAACATGTACCAGTTGTCTTCGCCTTGACGACGTTTGTCCATTGGATAGAAACAAACGTGGTTTGCTTTTGGCAACGTTGGGTATAGACGCGCAAGAATTTGTGGATTTTGATATGGATCTTCTTCAGCAGGAAGATAGTTACTTAGCTCCACAACAGATACGTAAGAGTATGCAGGAAGCATATACTCTGCTAATGTTGTTTTATTGAATTCGGCTTCAATTTCATTTAATTCTTCCATTGTTGGACGTAAAATCATGAACATAATATCAGCCTTTTGTCCAACGATTGTATATAGGGCATGGCTACCTTGTTTTGCAGTTTCTGTTTTATTCCATTTTTCAACGATGTTTAAAAATTCGAACATTGCTTGCTGACGTTCATCACTAGACAATGTTTTCCATGCTGCCCAGTCCATAGAACGGAAATCGTGTAAACAATACCAACCATCTAACGTTTTTGCTGCTTCACTCATTAGATTCACCTCGAATAGTCAAGTTTTACACGTTAACTATATCATATATAGATGAAAAAGCATGTACCTTAGTCTTAGGCGCACAAAATTGTCACATTTTCTGGCGGAATTTTGGGAAAATATAATCATTTTTATTTTATCAATTTTTTAGAAGCAATAAGTTTAAAATAGAGATAAAAAGCGGTATTCTTAAATATGGATTTGAATTCGTAGGAGGATTATTGATGAGCGATTTATTTACAACAGTAAAAGTAAAAGTTCAAGGTAAAGGCATTTCTATCGTACTTCCTGAAGGTACTGATGAAAGAATTTTAGGCGCTGCAGAGCGTTTAGCAAAAGAAGAATTAGTAAAACCAATCTTAGTTGGTAATAAGGAAGAAATTAGCGCGAAAGCTGCTAGCATGAACTTAACATTAGCAGGTGTTGATATTTATGACCCAGCTACATACGAAGAAATGGATGCAATGGTAGCATCTTTCGTTGAACGCCGTAAAGGTAAAGCAACAGAAGAAGCTGCTCGTGAAATCTTAAAAGACGAAAACTATTTCGGTACGATGCTTGTATACATGGGAAAAGCACAAGGCTTAGTAAGCGGTGCAGCTCATTCTACAGCTGATACAGTTCGTCCAGCACTTCAAATCATTAAAACAAAACCAGGCGTTACAAAAACTTCTGGCGTATTTATCATGGTACGTGGCGATGAGAAGTACGTATTCGCTGACTGCGCAATCAACATTGCACCAAACAGCCAAGATTTAGCTGAAATTGGTATTGAAAGTGCAAAAACTGCTGAATTATTCGGTATTGACCCACGCGTTGCAATGTTAAGCTTCTCTACAAAAGGTTCTGCGAAATCTCCAGAAACAGAGAAAGTTGTAGAAGCAACTCGCATCGCAAAAGAAATGGCTCCTGAATTAACATTAGACGGTGAGTTCCAATTTGACGCTGCATTTGTACCATCTGTAGCAGAAAAGAAAGCACCAGGTTCTGTTATTAAAGGTGACGCTAACGTATTCGTATTCCCAAGCTTAGAGGCTGGTAATATCGGCTACAAAATTGCACAACGTTTAGGTAACTTCGAAGCAGTGGGACCAATCTTACAAGGCTTAAACATGCCAGTAAATGATTTATCTCGCGGTTGTAACGAAGAAGAAGTGTACAAGCTTGCTTTAATTACAGCAGCACAAGCACTATAATGATGAAAAAAAGCCCTGCATTTGCAGGGCTTTTTTACTTTTCTAATACAAGTGCTTTATTATTGCGGTCAATTATGCGTTGTAAGTGATGTTCATATAGCGGTACTTCATCTACTGTCAGCTGTGACGGCGTTAATTGCGGCGTAAAACGTTGTAATGTTTGTAAAAGGCGCATCATTAAATCTTGTACAGTAATTTCTTCACCAAGTAGTTCAGATAGTGAAGCCATTGTACTTGGTACAATTTCAGGATACGTAAATCTAGTTTCTTCACCTTGAATTGCTAAGTTGTAAAAATCACGAACAAGTGCCGCACGTTCGGAGCCACTTCCTGCAAGGCATAAGTAAATTTGTACAGCTACACCTCCGCGAATGCGGCGCTGTGAAATACCTGCGAATTTTTGATCGCGAATGCTTAAGTCATAGCTACCAGGGCAATAAGAGCCAACAATCTCTTTTGCCACGATATCGACATCGTAATCCTTTAACATTTCTTTGATTAAATGCCACATTGTATCGTATCCAAGGTCTATATCAATTCCCTTTTCTGTTTCTTGAAATAGAAGTGATACATTTAAAACCCCTTCATCAAGTACGACTGCAAGACCACCTGAATTACGAACAATAACATTGAAATTCTTCTGTTTTAAAAAAGAAATCCCTTCCTGTAAATGAGGAAGACGAGAATCTTGAATGCCAAGAACAACTGTATTGTGATGAACCCAAGAGCGCATTGTTGCAGCAGATGTACCGTTGCCAACGGTTGTACATAACGTATCATCCATTGCGAAAGACTGCAGCGCGTGAAATTGTGGACCTAAGCTTGATTGATCAACAATGCGCCACTCTGGCTGAGATAAAATCGAACGAGAATCGCTCATGTAAATAACCCCTTATCTATAAAATGACAATATTTATTATAGCAAAAAAGAGTGATTCTATAAAAACGGACAAAAAGGCCCCTTTTTTAGGAGGGCGAGAGGAACTGGCCGTGCATAGGAGCGGTCAGTGCCCTTTTCTGCCACGTGCTATGTATTAAAACAAAGAGAGAAACGAGTGGGGATCACTTTTTGTTTTGGTTAGCGGTGATTTATAAGTTGAAAAGCTAAGGTGGATATATATAGTTGAGAGTGATTTTATAAAAACGGAAAAAAAAGCCCTTTTCTTTTGGGAGGGCGAGAGGAACTGGCCATGTATAGGAGTGGTCAGTGCCCTTTTCTGCCACGTGCTATGTATTAAAACAAAGAGAGAAAACGAGTGGGGATCACTTTTTGTTTTGGTTAGTGGTGATTTATAAGTTGAAAAGCTAAGGTGGATATATATAGTTGAGAGTGATTTTATAAAAACGGACATAAAAGCCCTTTTCTTTTGGGAGGGCGAGAGGGCCTGGCCATGCACAGGAGCGGTCAGTGCCCTTTTCTGTCACGTGCCAGGATTAAACCAAAGAGAGAAAGGGAGTGGGGTGCACTTTTTGTTTTGGTTAGCGGTGGCTTATGCGTTAAAAAGTCAAAATAAAAAGGATGCTATGATAGCATCCTTTTTATTCTGCAATCTTTTCTAAATTTCCGTTTCGATCCATGCGAAATGATGTTTGTGTACGCTCTTCATCGTCCATTAATGCCAATTTACGTGCACGGTTCATAATTTTCATGAGCGTCTCGTAATCTTCTTGAACGGTTGTTGATTGCTGTTCTAATTTTTCTACTTTCTTTTCTAGTTCAGCATTTCTTCGCATATACTCAGCAAGGTCTTGTTTCAATCTCTCATTCTCTCTTTCGAGTGCGGATACTTTTACATTAGAAGTTCCGAGAGATTGTAGAAAATGGATAACGTCATGCATCGCAATGGAAGAATTTGTTGGCATTGCTTGCGTAGTTTGAATAGGTTGAACGGGTTGAACAGGTTGCTCAATCTCGATACTAATATTTTCGTTAACTGATGCAGTAGATGAAATTGGCGGTGTATATAAAAGGCGTTTTTTTGTTTGCTCGCCCCCATTTGCACGCATTTTATCTTTGCGATGTTTTTTCGCAAGTTGTAATGCTTGATCGTAACTATAGCGTACGACAGCATTCCAGCGGAAGCCGCAAGCTGCTGAGGTGCGATTTAATTTATCACCAACTTCTTCAAAGGCATTTAATTGTGTACTTCCTTCGCGGACGTGACGTAAAACGGTTTCAGCAAGAAGTAAATCATCTTCTTCAGTCCAAGCATCTTGTCTTACTTTCATAGATTCATCTCCCTTTCTTTTTATCAATATCTTATTTTTAGAATGGACAAAATGAATTACTTTTATACAAAGCTGCCAAAATTATGGTAGATTTTGAGTGAAAATATGTTTATATGCCACTTGTTTCTTGCAGGAAGAAAACTTGCATCACATCGAAAAGAAAGGTAAAATACCATTTAGTGTTTATTGTTATATGTACTTGAGAAAAGTTTCAAATAGAGGAAGTGTTATATACAATGGGAAACGAATTTCGTGTGTGTGATGATTGTCAGGCAACGAATATTAAGACGTTAGTACCGCGTTTAAAGAAAATAGATGAATGTGCAGATATTCAAATTGGTTGTCAATCATATTGCGGTCCTGGTCGTAAAAAATCATTTGCATTTGTAAATAATCGTCCAGTTGCAGCGCCAAATGAAGATGAGCTAATTCAAAAAATTGAAGCAAAGTTAAACAAGTAAAAAGATACGATGCTGTATCTTTTTTTGTTTTGTGAAATGTAACAAAGTTTTATATAACAAAATTAGTGGTTGACAAATTTCAGTTTGCGTTTGTAGAATAAAAGAGAACGATATTGAGAATCATTATCAAAAATCAAGTTATATTCTTGATTTTCTTTTTTTGCCTCTTAATGAGAATGAATTTCATTTTCTTGTTATACATATTGAAAGTTAGGATGTTGTAGATGGAAGTGAGTATGAGAAAGGTTTACGAAGAAGAATCGGTAGACAGAAAAGAGATAAAAAGCCGTCCGCTTATCGCCGTGATGATTTTAATCATTGGAACTGCTTTATTAGCTTTAAGTATGGCAGTTTCTATTTCATTTGGTGCTGCTGATATTAGTTTGAAAACAGTATGGCAAGCTGTATTTCAGTTTGATGCATCTACTACATATCATAGTGTGATTCAAGAATTGCGTCTTCCAAGGGCAATTGGAGGAGCAGCTGTAGGGGCGTTTTTAGCAGTATCTGGTGCAATTATGCAAGGGATGATGCGAAACCCACTTGCATCTCCATCACTTATGGGGATTACAGATGGAGCGGTATTTGGCATCGCAATCATGTTTGCATTCTTTCCAAACTCGCCATATGTAATGTTTGTAATTGCTTCTTTTATCGGTGCAGCATTTGGTGCAAGTATTGTATACGGAATTGGAGCAGCGTCTCCGGGCGGATTAACACCAATTAAGTTAGCGTTATCTGGTGCAGCAATTAGTGCCTTACTAGGCGCAATTTCATCTGGGATTGCCTTATATTTTAATCTAGCGCAAGAAGTTAGTATGTGGCATGCAGGCGGCGTTGCTGGTGTGAAATGGACGAGTTTAAATATGTTACTGCCAGTGGGTCTTGTTTGTCTTATTATTGCGATTATGCTAGCGAGGTACATTACGATTTTAAGTTTTGGTGAAGAAATTGCCATTGGCCTTGGACAAAATACGAAGCTCATTAAGTTTATTGGAACAATTCTTGTACTTGTGCTAACAGGTAGTGCTGTTTCCATGGCTGGGTCTGTTGGATTTGTTGGTCTTGTTATTCCGCATTTAACACGTTTTCTTGTGGGGTCAGATTATCGCTGGGTAATCCCATGCTCTGCAGTTTTAGGGGGATTACTTATTGAGTGTGCTGATATGATCTCACGTATTATAAATCCGCCGTTTGAAACGCCAATTGGCGCTGTAACAGCGATGGTTGGTGTACCATTCTTCCTCTACTTAGCACGTAAAGAAGGGAGAGGGAAAATGTGAGGCAAGGAATGTTAACGAGAAAAAACATCTCAGTTTTATCTAGTATTGGTCTGTTAATTTGCATCGTATGTTTAATGAGCTTACATACAGGTACGTTTAAAATTTCACCAGTTGAGGTGCTGAAAACGCTCGTTGGTCTTGGTGCAGAAGATCAAACAACGATTTTATTGGATTTTCGGATGCCGCGAATGATTGTTGCTCTTTTAGTCGGATCAGCTTTAGCGGTATCCGGTGCAATTATGCAAGGATTATCACGAAATCCACTTGCCGACCCAGGAATTATTGGCATTAATGCCGGAGCGGGATTGTCAGTTGTCATCTTTGTTTATTTCTTCTTTGGAAAAGTAACGATGACTTCGTTTTTATCTGTATTCATTCTACCGTTTTTTGCTTTAGTTGGTGCAATAGTAGCGGCGGTCATCATCTATGCACTTGCTTGGAAAGACGGTGTTTCGCCGGTTCGGTTAGTTCTCGTTGGGATTGTGGTAGCAGCTGGGTTCAGTGCTGTGAGTTTAGTGTTCTCGATGAAAATGACAGCGAATGATTTCCGTTTTGCTACGATCTGGTTATCGGGAAGCTTATGGGGGACAGATTGGAAGTTTGTATTAAGTGTGCTGCCGTGGATGCTTATTTTCTTACCAGTTGCTTTTATGAAAGCGCACGTTTTAAATGTAATGAATTTAGGAGATGCGGCGGCAACGGGGCTCGGTCTGAACGTTGAGAAAGAACGCCGTAAGCTATTATTTATCGCTGTTTGCTTAGCTGGTGCATCTGTTGCAGTTGCATGGGGGATTAGTTTTATTGGATTAATGGCACCACATCTTGCCCGCCGTTTAGTAGGCGGGAAATATCAAATTATGCTGCCAACTGCTGCGCTAATCGGAACATTATTGCTATTGTTTTCTGATCTTCTTTCGCGCAGCTTACTTACAACATCAGAAATACCGGTCGGTCTTGTTATTTCAGTAATTGGCGCGCCGTATTTCATTTATTTACTTATAAAAACAAGATAAGGGAGACGGGTCTGTATGCCATCTTTATCAGTTGAGTCGATATCTGTTGGATATAGTGAAAATTTAATTATTGATGGGTTATCTGTTGAAATACCGGAAGGAAAAATTACGACCATCATTGGCCCAAATGGATGCGGGAAATCTACGCTTCTGAAAACAGCATCGCGTATTTTAAAAACAAAACGAGGTACTGTTTATTTGGATGGAAAAGCAATTGAGAAACAGCCGACGAAGGAAATTGCGAAAAAGATGGCAATTTTGCCGCAAACAGCAGAAGTGCCAACAGGTCTTACCGTATTTGAACTTGTTTCATATGGGCGTTTCCCACATCAAAAAGGGTTCGGCACGTTATCAGAAGAAGACTATCGCTACATTCGCTGGGCGCTTGATGTGACTGGTATGAATGAATTTGCTAATCGTCCAGCGGAGGCGCTGTCAGGCGGGCAGCGTCAACGTGTTTGGATCGCGATGGCACTAGCACAAGGAACGGACTTGCTTGTACTAGATGAGCCAACAACATACCTTGATATGGCACATCAACTTGAAGTGCTGAACTTATTAAAAAAGTTAAATGAAGAAGAAGGAAGAACAATTGTGATGGTTATTCATGATCTAAATCACGCTTCTCGTTTTTCTGATCATATGATTGCGTTAAAAGATGGAAGTTTAATGAAGCAAGGAACGCCAGATGAAGTCATGACATCTGAAACGCTTCGCGAAGTGTTTGAAATCGAAGCGCAAATGGTTCCGTGTCCTGTTGGTGGCAAACCAATTTGTCTTACTTATGACTTAATGACAAGTGCGTAGACGGGCTTAATGTTGTTCTAGCGGGCAGTAAATTGCTGACGATAAAGCCTAAGGTTTACTGCCCGCTAGAACGGGAAAAATTTAAAATTCTATAATTCTTTATATATGGTTGTTTTGTTGAGAGCTCTTGTAGCACTTTCACTACAACGGATAAGGAGAGGAAAATATGAAGAAATTCAAAGCTACCCTACTAGTTTTCGTATTAGCGATTACTTCTGTATTATTTGCTGCATGTTCTTCTGATAAGAAAGAAGAAAAGAAAGCAGACGCAAAAAGTGAAGAGCGTGTTGTCAAACATGCAAAAGGGGAAATTAAAATTCCTGCAAATCCAAAGAAAATTGCGGACTTAAGTGGGTCAACAGAAGAGTTGTTAATTTTAGGAATGAAGCCGGTTATTACGGCAAATACGACGCAAGAAAAAATTGATTCACATATTGCAGATAAATTAAAAGGCGTACAACCAGTTGGTTCTGCTTGGGGAGATAAAATTAACATCGAGGCAGTAGCCGCTGCAAAACCAGATTTAATTTTAGTAAACAATCGTCAAGAAAAAATTTATGATCAGTTATCTAAAATTGCACCAACAGTCATGTTAAGTACTCCATTAGATCAATGGCGTCCGAAGTTTGAAGAAGTAGGTAAAATCTTTGATAAAGAACAAGAAACAGCTGCATGGTTAAAGAAATACGATGAAAAGGCAAACAAGTTACATGACCAAATCGTTGCCAAAACTGGCGATGCAAAATTCATGGTAATGGCTGCATATCCGAATGCATTCCGTGTGTACGGTGATTATGGATACGGTAGTGTTCTATTTAAAGATTTAAAATTACCAGCAGTTAATGGTACACCAGCAGATAAGCCGTTAGTACAATTACAAAAAGAAGCATTAATTGATTACAATCCAGACTTCTTATTTGTATTCACAACAGGTGACGGTAACCAGCGTCTAAAAGAATTTCAACAAGAAACCATCTGGAAGAATATGAACGCTGTAAAAAACAACCGCGTGTATATGATTAAAAATGAAGATTTAAATAAAGGATACTTCCCACTTGGTAAAGAGATGTTATTAGACGAACTATCTACGTTTATTTTAGGAAAATAATAATAATAGAGAAAATCACCTTCGTTTTTTGATGGTGATTTTCTTTTTATGCAGTAATATACAGTCTTTCATTTCTTTCTGTTTCGCCTTTCGTTTATAATAGGAGTAAGAACGTATAATGGAGGGCGGTGAATTTTAATGGCATATGTAAGCGATAAATTAAATGAAACGAAAGTGTTTAAAGACCCAGTGCATAAATATGTGCATGTGCGCGATCGCGTAATTTGGGATTTAATCGGCACGAAAGAGTTTCAACGTCTGCGTCGCATTAAGCAGCTAGGGACGACATTTTTTACATTTCACGGTGCGGAGCATAGTCGCTTTACTCATTCACTAGGTGTCTATGAAATTATTCGCCGCATGATTGATGATGTGTTTGATGGAAGACCGGATTGGAATGCTGAAGATCGTTTGTTGTGCTTATGTGCAGCACTTCTTCACGATGTAGGGCACGGTCCTTTTTCTCATTCATTTGAAAAAGTCTTTGAATTGAACCATGAAAAATTTACACAAGCAATTATTGTCGGTGACACAGAAATTCACGAGGTGTTAAGCCGTGTTGATCGTGAGTTTCCGCAAAAAGTAGCAGATGTCATTGCGAAAACTTCTACTAACAAATTAGCGATTAGTATGATTTCTAGCCAAATTGACGCAGATCGTATGGACTATTTATTACGAGATGCGTATTTCACAGGTGTGAAATATGGAAACTTTGATATGGAACGAATATTACGGGTAATGCGTCCATTTAATAATCAAGTTGTGATTAAATATAGCGGGATGCATGCTGTTGAGCATTATATTATGAGCCGTTATCAAATGTACTGGCAAGTATATTTTCATCCAGTCACGCGTAGTGCTGAAGTGATTTTAACGAAAATTTTGCACAGGGCGAAAGCGTTGCATGAACAGTACTATACATTTAAATATCATCCCGTTCATTTCTATTCTTTATTTGAAGGAGAAGTAACGATAGAGGATTATTTAAAGTTAGACGAGAATGTCATGTATTATTACTTCCAAGTATGGCAAGAAGAAGAGGATGCTATTTTAAGTGATTTATGCCGCCGTTTTATGAACCGTAACTTGTTCAAGTGCGTTGATTTTACGGAAAAGCATGGATTAAACAATTGGGTAGAATTAAATAGTTTATTTAAGAAGATTGGGCTTGATCCAGAATATTATTTAGTAGTAGATTCTACGTCGGATTTGCCGTATGACTTTTACCGTGCAGGTGAAGAGGAAGAACGCTTGCCGATTTTACTGCTTATGCCAAATGGAGAGCTGCGCGAATTGTCTCGTGAGTCGGACATTGTGGAAGCAATTACAGGTAAAAAAAGAACAGATCAGAAGCTATTCTATCCGCATGATTTACTGTATGAAGATGGACGAAAAGGAAAAGTAAAAGAAAAAATTATTCGTTTATTAGAAGGAAAAGAGTAAGAGAAGCAGCTGTGCTGCTTCTCTTATAGCAATGATTACTCTTGGTCGCTTAAGCGTTTTCCACCAAGTGCGTAATGATTTTTAGACATTTCTTCAATGAATACAACGATTTTTTCTTCTGGAGCACCAGTAGTTTCACTTACTGCAGCTGTTACTTTTTCAGCAAGGGCTTTCTTTTGCTCTTCTGTACGGCCTTCTAACATTTTCACTGTTACGTATGGCATATGTATCGCTCCTTTTATGTAGATTACAGTACTATTATAACGGATTCTTGAAAAGAACAATCAGAAAATGAAAGATTTTTTGTTTGGATAATGAAGAAGGAGATGAAGTATGGATAATTTCTTTAGATACCCATTGCATGAGTTACCGTTGTTAGCTCTTGCAGTTGCAATGGCACTCTCTGTACATGAGTTTGCACATGCATATGTTGCTTATAAATTTGGAGATTTAACGGCGAAAAATCAAGGGCGTTTAACAATATCACCCCTTTCTCATATCGATCCGATTGGTGCGATCGCATTCTTGTTTATTGGTTTTGGATGGGCGCGCCCTGTACCGGTAAACCCATATAACTTTAAGCGCCCGCGCCTTGCGGGGATTTGCGTTTCGATTGCGGGACCGATTAGTAATTTATTATTAGGGGCTTTCGGACTTGCCGCTTGGTATGGTTTGTTGAAATTTGGAGTGATTGAGGCCGTCCCAGTAGCAGTAGGGGAGACACTATTTCAGTTCTTTCAAATTTTTATCGGGATTAATATCGTTCTATTTGTTTTTAATTTACTACCAATCCCGCCGCTAGACGGTTATCGTGTTTTGGAAGATTTAGCGCCAAGCAATATACGTGCAAAAATGACACAATATGAGAAATACGGTGCGATTCTTTTATTAATTCTTGTTATTACACCGTTAGATCGCTATACGATTCAACCAATATTTCAAGTTGTCATTCCGAATGTTTTAAGTATGTTGCATAGTATAATTGGACCATTATTTGGATTGTATTAGAAGGGGAGGTTTTCCTATGACAGAGAAAAAGAAACAAATCGGTTTTAATATTATTAAAAATGACTCTACAGATGGACACGGCGGCTTTGGGGTCGGCGCATTAAGTCTTGAAAATATTTCTCCTGTTATTATTGATGTAACAGAAGGAACGGCAGTTGTGGACGTTGGAGCTATGCATGCTCGCAGTGCTGTTGAAAAAGGAATTAAATTTTTAATCAATAAAGAAGAAGTACCAAATGCAAAACCATACTGGCTCGTTTGGGTAACAATTGAGCGCACAGCAAAAAGCGCATATTATGCAGGTGTAACTGCATGTGAAATGACAGTAAATCGTGAAATTCGCCGCGGCTATAAATCACTTCCTGAACATGTAAATAAAATGGATAAATCATTAAAGCGTTACATTATGGTTGATCATATGGATGAACCTTCTAAAAAAGTGCTCGGAACATTCTTGAAAGAGCATAATGAAGAGCTATGGAATTCCTCTAGTGAGAAATTACGTAGTGAATTGTTAGGAGAATGATAGGCCCCCCTTTCTTGTTGAAAGGGGTTTTTGTTGTTTGAAAACATGTTTTCCATTGAATGGCGCAGGAAATGCTGATATTTGCCAGGGATATGTATTTAAATGGAAAATCAAGAGGTTAGAGGGTGAAAATATGAGAATGCGCGGGGAGTCTATTTTTATAAAAAGTTTAGAAGAATGTGATGCAGAAGCTATGGTGTATTTGGAATCGAAAAACCGAGGTTTTTTTCAACTGTATACAGCATTACGAGAGGATGATTTTTATACGTTAGAGGGTCAAAAGGAGCGTATTAGAAAAGGGAATGAAAAACAGGAGCTTGATGAGCAGTATTCATTTGGCATTTATCTAAATGAAACAGAAGAATTAATTGGATCTGTTACATTGTCTGAAGTATTACGCGGCCCTTTGCAAGGCTGTTTTATTGGATATACCTTAGACAAACATCATAATGGGAAAGGATATATGACGGAGGCTGTTAAGCTAGTCGTGTCTTACGCATTTGATGAGTTAAAGCTTCATCGGATTGAGGCGGGCGTTATGCCACATAATATCGGATCAATAAAAGTATTAGAGAAATCAGGATTTCATAAAGAGGGAATTGCAAGGAAAAATGTAAAGATAAATGGAAGATGGGAAGACCATCAAGTATTAGCGATTGTAAATGATAAGGATGAATAGAAAGAAAGGGAGCGGTAGAGTACGCTCCCTTATTCGTTCAATTTTTGTTACCACGGAAAATACTTCTTCCACCAGTTTTGTTTATTTTTGTCCTTCTCTTTTAACACTGCCTCAAATTCATCTTTTTCATCAATATGATCCATGCAGTACTCCGTTGGTTCGGTCCCTTTTACAAAATACATTTTGACAGAAACAGGGCACCCTTTCGTGGCGATTTTCCCGTTTTCAGGGTTAATGGTTAACGCGACTACATTGGCCGGTTTTTTAAAGTCTTGTTTTGGGGTTTCTTCTAACCCTTGCTCCATAATCGCGGCCCACATATTTTTTGCATAGACTTGCTCAGCTGGGTTAGAGATTGTTTTTTGTTTATCATAGCCGACCCAAATACCTGTTACGAGCTCTGGTGTAAAGCCGATCATCCAGCTATCTGTCTCGGTTGAACCGGACTTTCCAGCGTACGTGCGTGATAACTTTGGAATCAGATTTTGTCCGGTGACGGAGGTGTAGCTACTTAGCTTTTTATTAAACATGCCCGTCATCATTTCTTCCATTACAAAGGCATTGTTCTCATCAAGAATTTGTTTATTTTCTAAATGAGCATCATACAAAATGTTGCCGTCATGATCGACCACGCGCCGAATAAATGTTGGCTTTACTTGTTTGCCGCCGTTAGCAAGCATGCCATAAGCGTTTACCATTTCAAGAGGCTTTACAGGAGATGTTCCAAGAGCAAGTGATGGGACATCTTTTAATGAACTTGTAATTCCAAATTGCTTCGCTGTTTTTACGAGTGATTCTTCTCCTAAGAAAAGGTGTGTTTTTACAGCGTATACATTGTCGGAAACAGCTAGTGCTTGCATCATTGTAATGAAGTTATCGGCGTAATAGTTTTTATAATTAGTCGGATTATATTTTGAAACACCGTCACCTAAAGTGAACACGGTATATTCACTTTTTAAGCGGGTTGCTGGTGTAAAGCCTTGCTCAAGAGCGGCGTAATATAAAAAGGGTTTAAACGTCGAACCTGGTTGCCGGTACGCCTGTGTTGCCCGGTTGAATTGGCTTTTTTTATAATCACGTCCACCGACAAGGGACATAACTTCGCCCGTTTTAGGATTCATCGATACAATAGCTGTTTCTATCTCCGTTGTACTTGGAATGGTTTCGTTTACTGTACGTTCGGCAATTTTTTGTAACTTTGGATCTAGTGTTGTGTATACGCGCAGGCCGCCGCGTGCTACCGTTTGCTCATCAAGACCAGGATCATTGATGAGAGAAGTTTGCACGGCATCTTGAAAATAAGGTGCAACTTCTGCTACTTCTTCTTTTTCAAGCGGAGCGAAGCTGAGTTGTCCTTGTTTTGCCGCTGCTGCTTCTTTCTTTGTGATATATCCTTGCTCTACCATTTCATTTAAAATGATAGCTTGTCTTTCTTTTGCCCTGCTTTTATGCAAATAGGGAGAATACAAACTTGGTCCTTTTGGAATACCTGCAAGCATACTTGCTTCTGCTAAGTTTAAATCTTTCGCGTTTTTATTAAAGTAAAGACGTGCCGCTGCCTCGATTCCATAGGCACCGTGCCCGTAATAAATCGTGTTTAAATACCCTTGTAAAATATCGTTTTTATTGTAATTCACTTCTAGGCGAACGGTGTACATTGCTTCTAACAGCTTTCGCTTCCATGTTTTATCGTGATCTAAATATAAATTACGCGCATATTGCTGCGTAATTGTACTCGCACCCTGTACTTTTCCCATCGCTTTAATGTCGGCAATCACTGCCCCGCCTATGCGTTTTAAATCAAAGCCATGATGTTTATAAAAGCGCTGATCTTCAATAGAAAGTGTTGCTTCTCTTACGTAAGGTGAAATATGATCGAGGGACACGTTATAGCGTTTCTGCGTTCCGTGACTTTGCCCCATAACAGAATCGTCATTTGCATAAAAGATAGTGGTTTGTGGAACTGCAACAGGTGGTGGTCCTAAAATTTTCGCAACGAGTAACAAAATGAAAATAGTAAAAACAAAGAAAAGGCCACATGATAGCAGTGCAGTAAGGAAAAAGCGCATATATTTCGCATGTTTTTCATTTGCCGTAAGTTCCATTTTTTTTGTCACCCCTCATAGCATACTTTTACTAGTATTGAGGTTTTTGGTTGTTTTTAAACTATATAAATCCATTTTGGTTTTTTGAAATATAAGTCGCTGCTATACAGAACAAAACATGCCCGCTACTTGCTTTCTCTTTTTATTTTAAACTTGCAAGTGCATGATCGGTCCTATGCCTGGCCAGATGCTCTTGCGTCGGTTTTTTCATTTGTATTTATAGGAGTCGCGCCAGCATTTCGCGAATTTCGTACGCTAAGGAATTTCTAAGTTTAAAAACTTGGTTTTACCGTACGTTAAGAAAGTTCCATAAACGATATTTAATGCTTGTTACGGGACTTTGTTTTTGGTAATGAGTTTCGGAACTGGTTTTTGACCATCTTTCTGTTAGTTTCGTTAGAACTCAATAAAGTTCCTTAAACGTCCGTTTTTGGCTCCTATTGTTAAATCCTTGCTATATGTAAACGACAAATAGACCTAAAGATATAATAAAATTGATTTTTTAGGTCTATTTGTCTTTTAGCTCTTTTTTCTTTTCGGTAAGTCAGGAGCCTTCTTCATTGTGTCAACAACATGCATGACCGCGAAATATGGATGTTTTAAAATCATTTTCGGTCCGCTCTTCTTCATAACATCCTTAACGAAATCTTTCATATCTGGTTTATAACAATGAATTTTGCAATTTTGACATGCTGGCTTCTTCTCTTGAAATGGACATTTTGATAAACGAAAATAAGCATACTCTTTTAACTTCTGACATTCTTCACATATAGTATCTTGTTCATGTTCGTTTTTACAATACATATCAATCATAATGCTAATTGTTTTCTCTTCACGTTCAATTCGATTCATGGCTAGTGCCTCCCGTTCCAAAGTCTCTCTGCTTTGATTGTAAGACTTTTTTAGGGGGTTTACATGAATTTTCATTGACAGTTTTTCTAATGTTTATCTCTTTCCTACGAATTATTAATGGAGAATGTCCCTACCAATTATAACCAACAGTAAAAGCGAACACATTAAGACTTAAATAAACATCTTTCTTTTTCTTACGAGCTTCGGATGCTTAAATCAATGGAACGACAAGTGTCCACTCGCTTCTTCTACGCTATTGATTGATCTATTTTGACATGGAACTGATTCTATTGGTAGGTGGGACAGTTTGACGCTTACTGTTATATCAAGTAATTCAGCCTTAGCGTACGGAATCCGCGTTTTATGGTGCTACCCCATATACCAAAAAGAGCTTCTTAGTAAGAAAGAAGCTCAAAGGCACGTGTTGGCCAGTCGGTAATAATGACATCAACGCCGTAATCTATCATCTTTTGTAAATCTTCGTATTCATTAATCGTATAAGGACGGAATATATATCCTTGTTTCTGGGCTGTTTGTACAAACTCTTTTGTGAGTAATTCAAAGTTTGGATGGAGGCCATTAGCCTGTCTTTTTTTTGCTTCAGCAATTGGATCTGCGAGCGGTTCATCGTATAAAATCGCACGGGGAATCTCTGGTGCTAAAGCTGCAAGCAGAGCAACGGATTCATGGTTAAACGAAGAAAATATAATTCGATTAGTAAGATGAAATTCGCGAACAAGATCTACGACTTTCTCTTCTATCCCAGGATAACGAATGACATCTGTTTTTAATTCAATATTTAATTGCAGTGTTGTTGTAGAAAGCCAAATAAGCACTTCGCGGAGCGTTGGAATTTTTGCCTCATGAAAAGAAGAATCCCTACCGGCATCGAGTGCTTGTAATTGATGAACGGTTTGTTCACAGACAAGTCCTGCTCCATTTGTTGTTCGGTCCACAGTTTCATCGTGAATCACAACAAGTTCGCCATCTTTTGATACATGTACATCAAGCTCAATACCATGCGCACCAACGCGCTCTGCTTCTTGAAAAGCAATCATTGTATTTTCAGGGTGTGTACTTCTCACACCGCGATGCGCAAAAATAAGTGGTTGTTTCATATGTAATGGGCTCTCCTTCTCATTTGTTTTAATTCAATTATGAAACTGAGTAATTCAAAAGACAACCTTTGCGGGAAAATTTTACAAAGGTGTAATAGTTGCATAAAAGTTAACGTTAACGTAAAATGTAATAATGTTAAGGGGGAATGGACGTGTATAAAATTGAGGAAGTTACAAAGCAAACTGGTTTAACAAAACGGACTCTTCGTTATTATGAAGAAATTGGTTTAATTCATCCACCAGAGCGCAGCGAAGGAAATATTCGCTTATATACGGACGAAGATGTGGAGCGAATTAAAAAAATTGTAGAAGCGAAAGAAGTATTAGGGATTACGCTTCAAGAAATGCAGTATTTCTTATCGCTTAAAGAACGGATGGAGCAAAGAAGAAATAGCGATAACCCGCAAGGCCGAGAAGTCATTCAAGAAATAGCAAATATGCTGAGCAATCAAATGGAGACGCTAGACAAGAAAATGTTACAAATGCAGCGTGTGAAAGAAGAATTAGAAGATAGCTTGGAAAGAGCAACGAAGTTTTTAGAAAGAGGAGAATGATTCATATGGAGAGTAAACAACGATTTGGAAGGCTCATTACGGTTGTCGCTACGTTTCTTGCCTTTTCAGGAATTGGGGTAGTCGATCCGATTTTGCCAATCATCGCAGAGAAAATTGGGGCAACGCATTGGCAAGTAGAAATGTTATTTACAGCTTATATTTTAACAATGGCCATTATGATGCTGCCAGCTGGTCTTCTTGCGGCAAGGTTTGGTGATAAGCGTATGATGACAATCGGTCTTGCGATTGTAACAGTATTTGCATGTATTTGCGGATTATCACAAACCATTGCACAGTTATCTATTTTTCGTGCTGGCTGGGGTTTAGGAAATGCGATGTTTTTTGCAACGGCGATGACATTATTAATTGCGCTGAGCAAAGAAGTACATGAAGCAGTTGGATTGTATGAGGCTGCGATTGGTTTAGGGATGGCGGGAGGTCCGTTGTTAGGTGGTTTATTAGGTGGACACTCTTGGCGTTATCCATTTTTTGCGACAAGTGTTTTAATTGGTTTAGCATTTATTCTCGTTTTCTTTTTTGTAAAAGAACCAGAGCGCAAAGTGAAACGTCAGTCAGCTGGATTGAAAGAATTACTTAACCTTGTGAAATATAAACCTTTCATACAAGGTGCCATTTCCGGGATGTTATATTACTATGCTTTCTTTGTTGTCTTAGCGTACTCACCGCTTATTCTACATTTATCTGCCATTCAGCTTGGATTCGTCTTTTGCGGCTGGGGTCTTGCGTTAGCGTATGGTTCTGCTAAACTTGCTCATCGATTAGAAGAGAAATATGAGCCGAAGATGTTACTGCGTTATAGCTTACTTGTGTTTGCTGGCTTTTTAATTTTATTATTCTTCGTACAAGTAATGTGGTTACAAATTGCACTTATCATTTTATCAGGATTAGCGTCTGGTCTTAACAATGCATTATTTACAAGTTACGTAATGGACATTTCACCTTATGAAAGATCTATCACATCGGGTGTATATAACTTTGTTCGTTGGTTAGGCGGAGCAATTGCACCGATTCTATCTGGAATTCTCGGTCACGTGATTTCACCGCAAAGTCCGTTTTTAGTAGGAGGAATTGTTGCGCTAGTTGGATGTGTGATGATTTGTATACCAGTTCGTAAAAATGAGAGCAAAACCCTTTCCTAGGAAAGGGTTTTCTTTATATAGTTTGGGTAATATGCAAACGAAAATGACTTGTTTAAAACATATATGAATCTATTTTGATTTGTCGAAGTATAAACTGTTGCTATGTAGAAAAAAGGAACCTTCACTCGCTTGCTCTCTGGTTTTAACTGCGCATGTGGCAGAAAAAGGCCCTGACCGCTTCTATACATGGCCAGATGCTCTCACCCACCGAAAAAGAGTGGTTTTATATCGGTTTTTTAATTTCGATTTATATATTTATGGCATTTTATATTTTTAACTATACATTTTATATGTTTTGTTTTATTTTTGTTAGGGGACATTAATGGTGTCCACATTATAAATTGCAATGAAAGGCGTGATCGCACAATGGAATTATGGTTCACGGAAAAACAAACAAAGCATTTTGGAATTACAGCGCGTATTAACCGCACTTTACATACGGAGCAAACAGAATTTCAAAAGCTTGATATGGTTGAAACTGAAGAATTTGGTAACATGCTTATTTTAGATGGCATGGTTATGACAACACAAAAGGATGAGTTCGTATATCACGAAATGGTAGCGCACGTACCATTATTTACACATCCAAACCCTGAAAACGTTCTAGTTGTTGGCGGCGGTGATGGCGGTGTTATTCGTGAAGTATTAAAACACCCAAGCGTGAAAAAAGCGACACTTGTTGAAATCGATGGAAAAGTAATCGAGTACTCTAAAAAGTACTTACCAGAAATTGCTGGTGAATTAGAAAACCCACGCGTAGATGTAAAAGTAGGCGATGGCTTCCTGCACATTGCTGAAAGCGAAAATGAGTATGACGTAATTATGGTTGATTCTACAGAGCCAGTAGGCCCAGCTGTAAACCTATTTACAAAAGGATTCTATGCTGGAATCTCTAAAGCGTTAAAAGAAGACGGTATTTTCGTAGCGCAAACGGACAACCCTTGGTTCACACCGGAATTAATTTCAACCGTGTTTAAAGACGTAAAAGAAATTTTCCCAATTACGCGTCTATACACAGCTAACATTCCAACATACCCAAGTGGACTTTGGACATTCACAATCGGATCTAAGAAGCATGATCCATTAGAAGTAAGTGAAGAGCGTTTCCACGAAATCGAAACGAAATATTATACAAAAGAGCTTCACAAAGCAGCATTTGCATTACCGAAGTTCGTTGGCGATTTAATTAAGTAAGAAAAGCGGAAGTGGCTCGTTCAGAATGAGAGGGGGATGGAGCTCCTGACAGAGAGGCGTTTTTTGCCTCGGAGGAAGGCGCGAAGCCACCGAACATTCTAGCCACTGAAGCTAGACAGTAAGAAAAGCGGAAGCGGCTCGCTCAGAATGAGAGGAAGCCGATTAAGGTTCTTTCCCGCAGAAGGAGCTTCTTCCTTCTCGTGGGAAAGAATATGGTAAATCGATAAAGAGGAGCAAATAGCTCCAAATTTGAGACAAAATGAAAGGTTGGGATACCTTAAGTTCCAGATAGGAGGAAAAGAATATGCGTTTTGATGAAGCTTATTCAGGTAAAGTGTTTATTAATAGTCATCCAAGTTTTGAAGATGCTGAAGTAGTTATTTATGGGATGCCAATGGATTGGACAGTAAGTTATCGTCCTGGCTCCCGTTTTGGCCCAGCACGTATTCGTGAAGTATCAATTGGATTAGAAGAATATAGTCCATATTTAGATCGTGAACTAGAGGAAGTTAAATATTTTGATGCGGGTGATATTCCGCTTCCTTTCGGTAATGCACAGCGTAGCTTAGACATGATTGAAGAATATGTAACAAAACTATTAGATGCTGGTAAGTTTCCGCTAGGTCTTGGTGGTGAGCACTTAGTGTCTTGGCCAATTTTTAAGGCGATGGCCAAAAAATATCCAGATTTAGCAATCATCCATATGGATGCTCATACAGATTTACGTGAGTCTTATGAAGGTGAGCCTTTATCTCACTCTACACCAATTCGTAAAGTGTGCGATTTAATTGGCCCAGAAAACGTATATTCTTTCGGGATTCGTTCTGGTATGAAAGAAGAATTCGAGTGGGCAAAAGAAGTTGGTATGAACTTATACAAATTTGATGTATTAGAACCATTAAAGAAAGTATTACCAACACTTGCAGGACGCCCAGTCTATGTCACAATTGACATCGACGTATTAGACCCAGCTCATGCTCCTGGTACAGGAACGTTAGAAGCTGGCGGTATTACATCAAAAGAACTATTAGATTCCATTGTTGCAATTGCAAATTCAAATATAAACGTAGTTGGAGCAGACTTAGTTGAAGTAGCTCCTGTATACGATCACAGTGATCAAACACCAATCGCAGCAAGTAAATTTGTGCGCGAAATGTTACTTGGATGGGTGCAAAAATAAAAGCGAAGCTATCAAATATTATAATTATTAATGTTAGTTGAAAGTAAGCTTTCTAAAAAAGGCTATTTCGAATTCATTCGAAATAGCTTTTTTTATGTCGTTTTTTCATCGGAACATATATTCATTAACTTTCCTTACAATGATGTAAGAAAAGTGTAAGGAAAATCGATAGAGATTACCTTTTGTAAATTTTATACTGAAGATAATAATAAGGAAGCGTTATGTAAGAGGTGAAAAGCTTTATGCGTATGATATTAAAAGTTGGAGCGGTATTTGCTATTTTATGCGGGGCAGGAGCCTTTTATTTACAAACGAAAACAGAAGGTCTGCAAGCTTTTGTAGATAACTTTTTTTCAAGTAAGGAAGTAAAGGCATGTTATGCTGTGACAAATCAAGGCGAGAAAAAAGGGGATTGGTATTTGTATGCCTTTGCTGCTTATGATAGAGAAGGAAATAAGCAAGTTGTGAAAAAAATGATAAACCGTGAACTGCGACGTGGGGAATATTTGAAAATCTATGCAAAAGGTAGTCAAGGTCAAGGATGGGCTGAATTGCAAGAGAATGAAGTGCCAACAAATGTGCTAGAAAAATTGAAAAAATAATGGAAACCGAGTTTATAATAAACTTGGTTTCCTATTATTTCATAAGGTTGATGGTTAATTAGGAAAGAAAAATTTATAAATTGTGTTTGCAAATACAGCTTTCAGCAGACAGACACCACTGTTTTTTGATATGATAGAAAGAGTATTTTATTTTTAGGAAAGCGGAAGTGGCTTGCTTAGAATGAGCGGAGAAGGAAGGCGAAAAGCCGCCAAACATTCTAGCCACTGGAGTTAGAAAACGCAATATCTATAACATTTTGAAAGGTGTGCAAGACGTGGAGAAGCAACTTGCAGGCTTACCAGTACAGGTTCACTTTGTAACGGAAATTCGTGAAGGAACGCGAAAGGAAACTATTGCTTTTGATGCAAATGGTCTATACTATGTAAAGGGTCAAAGTACATATGTAACGTTTCAAGAACTGAACGAACAAGGCGAAGTGAAGACAATTATTAAAATCCAAGATGATCAAGTTCTCATTATGCGTTCCGGTGCTGTTTCGATGCGCCAAACTCATAAAAAAGGTGAGTGGACAACAGGAACGTATACAAGTGAGCTTGGAACGTTTGCATTGCAAACGAAAACGGATAACGTCCTTTTTAAATGGTCGGAAGAAAAGAAAAAGGGACAACTCTTTCTAACGTATGCATTGCTTCTAAGTGAACAAGAAGCAGGCCGATATACAATTACCATTAATCTTAAGGAGGCACAATAATGAACTCTTTAGAACAAGTAAAAGAACTCATTAAAGAGGAAATTAAAGCTGCTGTAGTAAAAGCGGAATTAGCGACAGAAGAACAAATTACAAACGTTATATTAGAAACACCAAAAGATAAAGCAAATGGTGACTTCTCTACAAATACGGCGATGCAACTTGCACGTGTAGCGAAAAAAGCACCTCGTATGATTGCAGAAGAATTAGTTGCAAATTTTGATAAAGCAAAAGCTTCTATTGAAAAAATCGAAATTGCTGGCCCTGGTTTCATTAACTTCTATATGGATAACAGCTATTTAACAGATTTAATTCCTACAATTATTACAGCTGGCGAAGCATATGGTGAAACAAACACAGGTAAGAGCGAAAAAGTACAAGTTGAGTTCGTCTCTGCAAACCCAACAGGTGACCTGCACTTAGGTCATGCGCGCGGCGCAGCAGTTGGTGATACGCTATGTAACGTATTAGCAAAAGCAGGCTACGATGTATCTCGTGAATACTATATTAACGATGCAGGTAATCAAATTCATAACTTAGCGCTTTCGGTTGAAGCTCGTTACATGCAAGCGTTAGGTTTAGAAAAAGAAATGCCAGAAGACGGCTACCACGGTGCTGATATTATCGGAATTGGTAAGCACCTTGCAGAAGAATTCGGTGATCGTTACGTGCATGTAGATGCAGCAGAAAGCTATGAGTTCTACCGTCAGTACGGTTTAAAATATGAATTAGAAAAGCTTCAAAAGGACTTAGAAAGTTTCCGTGTAAATTTTGACGTTTGGTATTCTGAAACATCATTATATAAAAACGGTAAAATTGACGAAGCTCTTGCAGTATTAAAAGAGCGCGGTGAAGTGTTTGAAGAAGAGGGCGCAACATGGTTCCGTTCTACAACTTACGGCGATGATAAAAACCGCGTATTAATTAAAAATGATGGTTCTTACACATACTTAACGCCAGATATTGCATATCACCGTGATAAATTAGAGCGCGGTTTTGATAAATTAATCAATATTTGGGGTGCTGACCACCACGGCTACATTCCTCGTATGAAAGCAGCAATTCAAGCGCTTGGATACGATAAAGATACATTAGAAGTAGAAATCATCCAAATGGTACAACTATACCAAAACGGTGAAAAAGTAAAAATGAGTAAACGTACAGGTAAAGCTGTTACACTTCGTGAGCTTATGGAAGAAGTAGGCGTGGATGCAATGCGTTACTTCTTTGCAATGCGCAGCGGTGACTCTCATTTAGACTTTGATATGGACTTAGCGGTATCAAAATCAAATGAAAACCCTGTATACTATGCACAATATGCACATGCACGCGTATGCAGTATTCTTCGTCAAGGTGAAGAACTTGGTTTAGCTGCAGGCGGCGATGTGAATTACAAACTAGTTGCTTCTGAAAAAGAAGTAGACTTATTAAAGAAACTAGGAGAATTCCCAGCAGCAGTTGCAGAAGCAGCACAAAAACGTCTGCCGCACCGCATTACAAGCTATGCATTTGATTTAGCAGCAGCGCTTCATAGCTTCTACAATGCAGAAAAAGTATTAAACCAAGATAATTTAGAATTAAGTAAAGCTCGTTACGATTTAATGCGTGCAGTACGCATTACACTTCAAAATGCATTAGCATTAGTTGGAGTATCTGCACCAGAAAAGATGTAATGTAGAAAATGTCTACTTAGAAATGATATAAAAATATCTGATCAGTCGATAGACTGATCAGATATTAAAATAAGGAAATTGAAAAGTCACGAAGAAACATCACACGTATAGTTTGATGTTGGAAAATCATCCCTGAGAAATTGTTTTCAATTTTCTATTCTAGAGATACATGTGTCAAAAATGTGTTATATTGTTGACACAAAAAATAGAAAATATTGCTTTTTTGTAATTGTTCTAGAATAATAGGCTATTGGAAATAGTTTCTGTTTAAGGGGAATTGTTAGGAAATGACCTAATTGCTGTAATTAATGTTATTACAACTAAGTCACATATTTAAAATAACACTTCATCTAATCAAGTGTCTAAACGATTAGCAAGTAACTAGGGGTTACACGTCTAAAATATGCAAATTATAAAATGATAGAATGATAGAAGAACCCTCTCACTGTTTAGATAGGTGAGGGCATTTAGCCATGCATAGAGGTGGACAAAGTTTTTTCTTGCCATATGCAAGGGTGAAAATAAGGGTAGAAAGCGCGAATGCAGATCATGTTTTGTTCTGCATAACAACGACTGATATGTTGATAAATCAAAAGGAATCTATATAGTACGTGCGGTACAATTTAGTTTTTCATCATTTGATAAGGGTAATGAAAAGATATAAATCTTTCAATTTCGATAATATCATTAATTATGGATACATGTCAATATATCAATTTTTGGATTTTTATCTTTTTAGAAAAACTAATGTATATAAGTTCACTTTCATTCTTCGACATAGAACCCATTAGGCGAAGTACTTTTCTCAATGCACATTTATATACTCCAAAAATGAAAAGACCGACATTTGTATTTCTGTATGATGCATATGAACTCGGTCGACAATTACAATCTTTTTATTACCTCAAATTTCTAATGTATTCAGATTTGGAGAATATGACTATTATCCGTATAGATAAATAATAAATACTTCGTCCAGAGCGTTTTTACATCATATAGCGCTGAGGTTGAAATACTGCTTGTTTTCTTGCCAGTTTGTTTCGGTGTGTAGGTCGGTTTTGTATATCTAAATATAATGCGTTTTAACATATGACCGATTTCACTTCGATTCATGGTTACAGAAAATTTTTCTTCAATAAGGTTCTTTCGCACACGAGTATACTAGCCGGTTTAGGCTTATGTCGTACGCTATACTTTTTGTTCTTCTTCAGGAGAATCATTATAGAAGTTTGCTAAATGTATATTTGTTGCGAAACGGCTTGTCCATATTGCCCACATTAGATTTTTTACGTACTTAGCATTTTACGATGGATAGGAAGAAGTTTTGCAATCTCTACCACATAATACCCTTGCATAATAAGACGAATGATTATGATAGATCCTTTTAAAAGTTGTTCTATTGTTCGTCCATTTCTTTATTTGTTCTTTTTAAATAGTATAAATCAACAATTTCTCCGTTTAGACATATTAAAAAAATTAGATGAGTTTATATAGAAGTAGCATTTCGAGTTTTTAAGTAATAGAAGGGATGAAGAAAGAGAAAAAGATAACAATGGTTATTCAATATATACAATGAAATAATTCAATAGCATTGAGTAATAGAATCTTTGTTATAGTCTCTTCACCCCGAAAATTACCTATATTGTAATTTAAAGGGGGATTAACGCAAGGCATGCATTTAAAAAGAGTCACTTCGATTTTCTCAATTATAATGATTTTTATGTTTACTATAGGTCAGAGTTTAATGCCTATAATCGCAAATGCACAAGAGTTAAATACAGCAGGACTTGTGGATAGTTTTCAGATTGGTAAAACAAATCTACAGACCACCGAACGGACTAAAGTAACTGTAAACTTCAGTGGAAAAAATGGACTTAGGCTGAAGCCAGGAGACACACTAACATTAACACTGCCTCCAGAATTAAAAGGATTAGATAAAACGTTTCCTTTAGATGATTATGGTACTTGTAAAGTCACTGCAGGTACTGTTGTATGTACATTTAATGATAAAGTGAATACACATCAAAATATTAAAGGGTATTTAAACTTTTACGTGGAAGCCGCTAATGTAGGAACGGATCAAAAGAAGGAGATTGAAACCAATTTCGGTACAAATGTAAATAAGCAAACTGTAACGATTACCGGTCCAACCAGTGGTGGTGGTACAGATCCTGGAAAGCCACCGTTTTTTTATAAAACTGGTGATATGAACTCAGGTAAGGACGATGAAGTGCGTTGGTTCTTGAATATAAACTTAAATAAAGAAGAGTTAAGTCGCGATATTGTTGTGACTGATAATTTACAGGAAGGTCAAACACTTAATAAGGATAGTTTCTATATAATTATTGATGATTATCTAGGTCGTCGATCTTTAACGCTACAAGAGTTTGAAAAGCAACGTTACGGAACGATTACCCGTACTGGTGACAGATCATTTAAAGTTTTGCTTTATAGGGATAAAGCACGTCTTGCCTCCTTTACGATTGGTTATACATCTACTATAACGGAAGCTGGAAAGAAGCAAGATTATTTTAAGAATGATTATACGATTGATTACCAAGTTTATAACAAAGACACAGTTACTGAATCAGGTAGTTACCAAGTCGAAAATATGACAGCTGGTGGTGGCGCTAGCGGGGGATTTACCTTCAAAAGGAACGCTAAAAATTGTTAAGCACCTTGAAGGAAATAAAGACAAAGTAATCCCGAATGTTTCATTTAAGTTGTATAAAGAGTCGGATGAACAAGTTGGAGATGTATATACAACAGATGAAAAAGGTATAATCGAAATCAAAGATTTAACACCAGGTAAATATTATGTGCAAGAAGTTTCGGCGCCAAACTATATTGATTTTGACCCGCAGACAAAAGTAGCGTTTGAAGTGAAAGCAGATGCTGTAAACGGAATTGAACTACCGATTTCGAATAAAGTGAAAACTACATCTGTTGCAGGAACGAAGACTTGGAACGATAACAATGCACCAGATCGTCCAAAAACGATCAAAGTAGACTTACTACAAAACGGCACAGTGATTGCGACGCAAGAAGCAAGCGAAGCAACAGGCTGGAAGTATGAATTTAAAGATTTAACAGTCTACGATACAGATGGTAAAGAGTACAAGTATGAAGTAAAAGAACAACCAGTAAATGGATATGAATCCAAAGTGAATGGTTATGACATTACAAATACAAAAGTAGGAAAGACAAAAGTAGAAGGAACAAAAATATGGAAGGACGACAATGCGAAAGATCGTCCAACAATGATCAAGGTCGACTTACTACAGGACGGCCAAGTGATTGCGACACAAGAAGTAACAGCAGCAAATGATTGGAAGTATAAATTTGCAGATTTACCAGCTTATGATGCAAATGGAAAAGCCTACACGTATACAGTGAAAGAACAACCAGTGGCAGGATATGAATCCAAGGTGAATGGTTATGACATTATAAATACAAAAGTAGGCGAAACGAAAGTAGAAGGGACGAAGATTTGGAAGGATAACAACGCAACAGATCGTCCAGCAAAAATCACAGTTACCTTACTACAAAATGGTAAAGAAATCGCAACAAAAGAAGTAACAGCGGCAACAGATTGGAAGTACACATTTGAAAAACTACAAGCCTATGATGCAAATGGAGTAGCGTACAAGTATACAGTAAAAGAACAGGCAGTTGACGGATATAAATCCGAAGTAAACGGTACTGACATCACAAATACAAAAGTAGAAGGAACAAAGACATGGAAAGACGATAATGCAAAAAATCGTCCAACAATGATTAAAGTAGACTTACTACAAAACGGCAAAGTAATCGCAACACAAGAAGTAACAGCTGAAAAAAGCTGGAAGTATGAATTTAAAGATTTAGCAGCATATGATGTAGATGGCAAAGCATATAAGTATGAAGTAAAAGAACAGCCAGTAGATGGCTACAAAACAGAAGTAAAAGGTTATGACATTACGAATACAAAGATTCCGGAATGGACAGATGAAGATCCAAAAGGTCCAAACACAAATAGCGATTCAAAAGTTCCATCTAATAAAGAAAACAATAAGACGACAGTATTACTTCCTAAAACAGGAGGAACACCAGCGGAAATGATTTCAATTGTTGGAGGAATGGTATTGTTCGTTTTAGGTGGAATTCTATTCGCTCGTCAACGAATGAAACAATAAAAAGCTTTAGAGTATGACTGATAGCCCCTTTAGGGAATCATTCAAAAAACTTCATGGAAAGATGAAGAAAAGAATGAACCCTAAAGGGTTTTTTTCTATGTTGAAAACGGAAAGCTTTTTAAATGAAATCAGCGCGCTAAGGTTGAGTACCTCGGCGCGCTGATCTTGTTTTTTATGAGAGGGTTGTGTTTTTTGCTTATAGCTCTGTTAAAATAATCGGTTCGCCGCGAGTTACAACGATTGTATGCTCGCACTGTGCAACTAGGCTTTTATCTGGTGTGACAAATGTCCAGCCATCATCGCCGCGTTCGATAATATGATCTGCCCCCATAGATACAAATGGTTCTACCGCTATGACAAGTCCGTCTTTTAAGAGAGCGTTATCCGTTGGGTCGAAATAACTTAAAATATGATTTGGTGCTTCGTGTAAGCTAAGGCCGATGCCGTGCCCTGTTAAGTTTTCAATGACTTTATAGCCATTTTTACGAGCATCATTGTTAACCGCACGACCAATTTGATTTTGTTTTGCACCAGCTTTTACTTTTTTCATAGCTGCCCAAAATGCACTTTCAGCAGCAGCACAAAGTTTTTCTTTTGCTTCGTCTTGCCCAAGCACAAATGAAATACCTGTATCTGCATAGTAACCATCAAGTGCCGCAGATACGTCGACGTTTACTAAGTCGCCCTCTTTTAGAACACAGTCTCCCGGGATGCCGTGCGCAACTTCTTCATTGACGCTAATGCAAGTTGTACCTGGAAATTTATATTCTTTTTCAGGTGCAGAAATAGCACCGTGCTCATCTAATACTTTCTTACCGATTAAATCAAGTTCTTTCGTTGTCATACCTGGTTTCGCTTGTTTTTTCATTTCCTCGCGAGCAAGCGCAACGATGCGGCCGATTTTCCGTAAGCCTTCTAAATCTTGTTCATTGCGAATAATCATGAAAACCACTGTCCTTCCTCGAATGTACATCTTACATGATTGTATCATGTTTATTTTTGTCCTGCTACTGACGTGGAAAGTCGCTCATTTCAAGATTTCCTGACATTTGTCATATTCATGTCATGACGTATCGTACTGTTTTCCATCTCTTCCAATTTATACAATATAAATATAAGAACGACGGAGGTGGAGAAATGAAACAAATAATTGAAGTAAATGGTGTTTCAAAAACATTTAAACATAAAAAAGCAGTAAATAACGTTTCATTTACAGTAGCGAAAGGGGAAATCGTTGCATTACTTGGACCGAACGGAGCTGGTAAAACGACAACAATTTCGATGATGCTCGGATTAAGGGATCCTTCAGAAGGAAAAGTTTCAATCTTCGGTAAGAGCCCAAAACACCGAGATGTTCGCAATCGCCTTGGAGCAATGCTACAAGAAGTGAGCGTCATTGATAGTGTGTCAGTAGAAGAAGCAATTGATTTGTTTCGTAGTTATTATACGAATCCAATTGCAAAAGAAACATTACTTCAGCTATCCAATTTAGCATCAGAAAGAAAGCAAAGATGTGAAAAGTTATCTGGCGGTCAAAAAAGACGTTTAAACTTTGCACTCGCACTTGCTGGGAATCCCGATTTACTTTTCTTAGATGAACCAACAGTAGGGATGGACATTACGTCTAGAAAAAGCTTTTGGGATACAATTCGAAAATTAGCGGATGAAGGAAAAACAATAATTTTAACAACACATTATTTAGAAGAAGCGGATGCATTAGCAGATCGAATTTTATTATTTGGTAACGGTAAAATCATTGCGGATGGAACGCCAGATGAAATGAAAGCAACGATTTCTCAAAAAACAATCTCGTTTTATGCAAAAGAGGAACTGCCGACGAGCATGCTTCGCAGCTTACCTCATGTTACAAGTGTTCAGTGGCATGAAAACCGTGTGGTGCTGACAACGGATGATACGGATGCTACGCTTCGAGAAATTTTTCATAAAAACTTACCTGTTATGGATATTGCTGTTGAGCGAGGCAGCTTGGATGAAGCCTTTGAACAGTTTGTTGCCAATCAGAAGGAGGAAATCGCATGAGAGCGTTTTGGATGCAATGTAAAATAGAAATATTACGTACGTTTCGCAATAAATTATTTATCTTTTTCTCATTATTAATGCCGGTTATGTTTTACTATATTTTCACAAATGTCGTATCATCACCAGAAAACGGTGATGCATGGAAAGCGCACTATTTAATTTCGATGGCTACTTTTAGTATTGTAGGATCAGCACTCTTTGGCTTTGGTGGTCGCTTATCACAAGAAAAAGGGCAAGGTTGGACACAGCTTTTACAAATTACACCGCTGCCAGAAGGCGTGTATTTATTTGCAAAAATTGTTGCTCAAACGGTTGTAAATGCTTTTTCAATTGCAGTTATTTTTATCGCAGGTATATTAATAAATCATGTAGACTTAACGATTGGACAGTGGATTGGCGCTGGATTATGGTTATTAATTGGTGTTACACCATTTCTAGCAATTGGAACGATTATCGGTGCTATTAAGAAGGCTGATGCTGCTATGGGACTTGCGAATATGTTAAATATGTGTTTAGCGATTCTCGGTGGATTATGGATGCCAATTGAAATACTTCCAAAAACGTTGAGAAGTATTGGAGAATGGATGCCAACGTATCATTTCGGAAGCGGAGCTTGGGACATTGTTGCTGGTAAGACAATTGGCTGGGAAAATGCAGCCATTTTAGGAGGTTATTTTATCGCTTTTGTTGTACTATCAATATATATAAGAAAAAGACAGGAAGCGGTATAAAATGTTTGAAAAGAAGCAGTTTGAAATCTTTCCAAAGCATATGGGTTTTTTCCCTTATATATGGCTCGTATATTTGTTGTACCCTCTTTACTACTTGATGGGGCAATCAGGTTGGAAATTGCTATTAGGAGGCGGGATGCTTGCACTCTTTGTTATTGCATACCGCCAGCTTTATTTTGTACCGAAGAATTTTGTTATGTGGGCTTGCATTCAACTTGTAATTACATTCTTATTTGGTACGTTTTATGACCCATCTATGATTTTCTTTGGATTCTATACAGCAAACGCAATGGGGTTTGCTGCGACAAAAAAACAATTTCGATTGTTGTTTGTCTTTTTGATCGTAATGATTGGTTCTTTTATGTTGATGAACATACGTGAGTTTGCAAACACGTCTGCTATAACTGTAATCCCGATGTTTATTTTAATGATTGTTACACCTTTTGGTATGCGGAATTTTAATCAGAAAAAAGTATTAAGAACACAATTAAGTGAAGCAAATGAACAAATTCGTGATTTAGTGAAGCGCGAAGAACGACAGCGTATTGCAAGAGATTTACACGATACGTTAGGACATACGTTATCGCTTATTACATTAAAAGGCCAGCTTGTTGAGAAGCTTATTGTGAAAAATCCGGAACGCGCTTGTCTAGAGGCGAAGGAAATTACGCAAACATCAAGAACGGCGTTAAAACAATTGCGAGAATTAATTTCTGATATGCGGATGATTACTGTAGAAGAAGAGCTAGAGCAAGTGAAGGTGATTCTTCAAGCTGCTAGTATATCGTTAGAGGTGCAACAGGAGACAAGAACGGATGTATTATCGCCGCTAGAACAAAACATTGTAGGAATGTGTGTACGTGAAGCGGTGACAAATGTGGTGAAGCATAGTAAGGCAACAAAATGTACGATTACATTATTTGAAGAACAAGGGAAATTGGTTGTACAAGTAAAGGATAATGGCATTGGATTACAAAAAAATCATGATGGGAATGGTATTCTTGGCATGAGGGAGCGCTTGGCTCTTATTGATGGAGTGCTTCAATTAAATGATATTCATGATGGAACGATGTTAATGATACATGTCCCAATTGTCATAAGAACAGGGAAAGAAGGTGCGCGTGCATGATTCGAATCATCATTGCAGAAGATCAGCGTATGCTTCGCGGAGCGTTAGGAGCTTTGCTAGATTTAGAAGATGATATTGAAGTTGTTGGGCAAGCGGAAAACGGAGAAGAGGCTTTGCAGTTAATTGAAACATTACAGCCGGATATTAGTATTATGGACATTGAAATGCCGATTCAAAGCGGGCTGGATGTTGCTGAAACGTTACGGAAACAACAATCACCGTGCAAAGTTATGATTTTAACAACATTTGCAAGGCCTGGTTATTTCGAGCGGGCAATGAAAGCAAATGTACAGGGATATTTATTAAAAGATAGTCCGAGTGAGGATCTTGCAGCGGCAATTCGTAATGTTATGAATGGGAAACGAGAAATTTCTCCTGAGCTTATGTTTGGACTTTGGCAAGAACAAAATCCTTTAACAGATAGGGAAAAAGAAGTTCTTCTATTAGCGAAAGAAGGAAAAACGACAAATGAAATCGCCAAAATACTATACCTTTCATCTGGGACCGTTCGAAATTATATTTCGGATGTTTTAACGAAGCTAGATGCAAAAAATCGGATTGAGGCGATTGGGATTGCCGAAGAAAAAGGCTGGATATGAAAAAAGATGTTTACCAATGTGAATCGGTAAACATCTTTTTTTATCATTTTTCTTGGAATAATATTTCACCATGAATTAAATCAATAATGGCGTGACGGTTAATGACTTGATCATTATTTTCATATGTAAATATAATAACATCGGCATATGTGTAGCTGCCGTCTTGTTTTTTATAAATGACATTTTCACTAGTAAATTCTTTTTCTACCGCATCGTTTGGAATTTGAAGAGCATTTTGTAAGGAAGATTTTACTTCATTTTTCGACAAAAAATTTGTTATAGTAAGATTAGGTTGTTGTGCTAAATTTTGGGCAACTTTACCGCTGACAGTTGTAATTACTCTATTTTTATCTACTTTTACAATTAAGTCTTGACCGTATACTTTGTAGCTTTTATATGTTTGGGTAAGACATACTTCTGTTTGATTTTCTTTTGTTTCTTTTTATTTGTAAGTTGGAAAGCAACACTTTTTTCAGTGGTAACTTGTTCTTGTTGTGCTTTTGCCCTTTGTACTTCACCTTTTAAGTATTTTTTCGCAATATTTTCTTTCGTGTTGTTTTGGGGCTCTGTTAATTTGCCGATAGTTAGGCCAGGCTGAGCAACTTCGACTTGTACTTGGTTTTTATCAATTTCTTACGCATGAATTACTTCAGTTGATAAAGTAAGGAGCAGATCGAAAGAAAGAAGGGCACTAGTCATTTTTTATAATTCATCTCTAACACTCCTAATCTTGTATTTGTATGAGATGAATTGTAAGAGGAAATTGCTGAACTTTATATAAATTATACAATATTTCATATCGAAAATTGTCGAAATGGCATTATTATAGTGGTATGGCCATTTTTTTACTAAATTGCTATAAATGGGATGGTGGACGAATATGCACGCGCAAAAACTGGGAGTTGAAATTAAAAAGATTAGAGCAATGAGAGGTTTAACACAAAAGCAGTTATCTGATAACATATGTCATCAATCAGAAGTAAGTAGAATTGAATCAGGAGTAGTATATCCAAGTATGGATATATTGCAAGGAATTGCGGCGAAGCTACAAATACCCATCATTCATTTTTATGAAGTGCTAGCTTATTCTGATATTGAACGAAAAAAGCAGTTTAAAGATCATATTCAATCATTATGCAAACAAAAGAAATATGAAGAAATTTATAAAAAGGTATGGGATGAATTAAAGAAAGAAGAAGATCAGCCAGAGTTTCAACAGTTTCTTCTTTGGCACTATCACTTATCGGCATATGTGTTGAAAAAAGTGAATTATGAATACTGTATTTTGGAGTTAAAAAAAATAATAAATCAGCAATTAGTAGGTATCGATGTATTTCAAAATTTATATGTTGAAAATTCAATTGCAAATATTTATGCGGAAAATGGACATATTCAAAAAAGCCTCGAACTTTATCAAGATATTTTAAAACAGTTAGAGTCACTACATAGTAACGAGGAATTTGCGATAAAGGTTGGCTATAATTATGCTAAGACATTGTATGCAGATGAACAGTATGAACGAGCTCTTTATCACGTTGAAAAAGCAATTGAAACATCATGCCGCATTGGTAACATGGCACTCATTGGGCAATTATTTTATCAAAAAGGAGAATGTCTTGAAAAGTTAGGGCATTCAGAAGCTGAGATTAGAATTGCTTATGAAAAAGCGCTTTTCTTCTTTGAACTATTGGACTTACATTCTTATAAAAATACATTGTTAAACAAAATGAAAATTTAATTAGGTAAAAAATGGGTATGCATAATTGCATGTTTTATGGGTAAAATTTCATGTTATATTTAAAAAAAGACATAGGGGGAATGGAATATGAAGAAAGTTCTTGTTGGAAGTTTATTAACATTAGCAATGCTAGCTAGTATTTCATTTGGAAGTACGTTAGTAGAGCAAAATCAAGCAGTAACAAATCATAGCGATGTAGTACAATTAGCTTCAGATTTACCATATGAGCACTAAGATATAAAAACAACCGTCTAATCAAGGCGGTTGTTTCTTTTTTAGGTCTTATTTCCTCCTGTAATAATCTTCAGCATAAGTTTACCGTTCAAGTGTACTACTGCTTCGGCGTTTTATTCCCCGAATAGAGTCCGCTACTCATCTAAATCTTGATTCAGTTATTTCCATCTTGTAAAGGTCATTGTTTTTGCAGGAGAACAGTCCCACAATGTAAGTTTCATTTTATAGAAAAAAAGAAAGTAACGTTCCAATCCATTCTTTTCCTTTATCTAAAAGGGATAAAGAAGAAACATCGTCCATAGAAAGTAAAACGGATGCTTCTAAGTCTTGGTCAATTTCTTTTTTCACTTGTTCTAAAAATGGTGAGCCATATAATATACAATTAATTTCATGATTAATATATAAGCTTCGTTTATCAAAATTTGCCGTTCCAATATCACAAATACAGCCATCTACCATTATAATTTTCGCGTGAAAAAATCCATCTAGAAATTCATAAATATGACAGCCTGCTTGAATAAGCTTCCGGCAATATGGAAGTTTTGCTTCGCGAACGAATGGATGATCCGCTTTTTTAGGTACGAGTATCGTGATATGAACGCCTCTTTTTTGAGCGCGCAGCAATGCGTTCATTAGTTTTTTGCTAGGAATAAAATAGGGCGTACCAATATACAGCTCTTTTGTTGCCTTTTCAATAAGATTGAGAAAAGTTTGTTGTAAATATGCGCCGTCAGTTGGTACAAATTGATGAGAAGTTGCACCTTTTGTTAGTATTGGAAAATAATAATTTTCGTGCAATAAGTCTTCATTTGTATCATCGCGCCAATCGTGCAGAAACTGCGTTTGCAAATCTTGTACACCTTCTTCGGTAAGCCGTAGATGATAGTCACGCCAAGGCCCTAGTTCTTGGTCGTTCCCTAAGTATTCTTCCCCGATGTTGAAGCCTCCAATGTATCCAATTTTCCCATCAATAATTGTAATTTTTCTATGGTTTCTTTGGTTAACAGAGAAAAAGAGAAAGGGAAGGCGGATTTTATGACAAAATGAAAAGTGCACACCGCGCTTCTTTAACTTATGGATCATTTGTTTTGACAAATGATGGCTGCCGATTCGATCAAGGAGAAGGCGAACTTCAATACCTTGCTCTGCTTTTTCCATTAAAAGCTGTAAAAAGGTATGGCTAATCTCATCATTTTTTACGATAAAAAACAAAATATGTATATGATGTTTAGCGTGTTGTATATCAGTAAATAGTTCCTTATATAATGTTTGACCATATGTATACAGTTTAAAATTACTATGGCGTACAGGAAAGGAACGTGGTTTAAGGTTGTTTAAATGGATTTTTCTTCCGCACATAAAGTCGAAGGTTGCCCACAGTAAGAGAAAGATAAGGACGAGAAATAAAAAGCCCATGTAGTCATTCCCCCCTCTATATTCATTTATATCCCGCTATTTGCCCACACCTAAATATTCAGAGACTGTTGGCATCAATGGGAAAGGAAAAAACCTACTGATGGAAGTGTCGCTTTATAGTTTCACCGAAATAAAAAGCTTTATGAAAAAATATATTGTTGTATAACAAAAAACTGTTGACTGAATGCTCACTCATCATATAATGGGAGTAGGGGTAATAAATTCAGAAAATTATTTATTTTTGAAGATTCAAAAATAAAAAGTATACTACATGGAGAGGGGTTGGCAGAAATATGAATAGCTTATTAATTGTCAATTGGTTGGCGACAATCGCCGTCATAGCGTATGCAGCGTATTTATTTGTGTATCTTATCCGCACACGAATTACCTACATACAATTAGGAAAGAAAATAGAGTTTGATCGCCGTTTCAAAGAAAGATGGGATCTTATTAAAGGGAATGTCTTCGGACAAAAGAAGCTGCTCAAAGATAAAAAAAGCGGCATCATGCACGTTATGTTTTTTTACGGATTTATTCTTGTCCAGTTTGGAGCAATTGACTTCGTATGGAAAGGCTTAGCACCAGGATCACATCTTCCACTTGGACCACTATATTCTGCATTTACATTCTTCCAAGAAATCGTCACACTCATCATTTTAATCGCAGTCTTTTGGGCTTTTTATAGAAGGTATATTGAGAAGCTTGTTCGCCTAAAGAGGAACTTTAAAGCAGGACTTGTTTTAATTTTTATCGGCGGCTTAATGTTATCCGTTCTCCTTGGTAATGGAATGGGCATCATTTGGCATGGCGAGGAATTATCGTGGAGTGAACCAATCGCTTCTGCAATCGCTTACTTATTTTCTGGAATTGGAGAAACAGCTGCAATTGTCGTGTTCTATTTTGCATGGTGGCTGCATCTACTTATTTTGTTAACGTTTTTAGTTTACGTTCCGCAATCGAAACATGCGCATTTAATTGCAGGACCAGTAAATGTATACTTTAGCCGTTTAACAAACCCAGGGAAATTAGAAAAAATTGATTTTGAAGATGAAACGCAAGAAACATTTGGCGTTGGAAAAATTGAAGACTTCAAACAAACGCAGCTTATTGATTTATATGCATGCGTAGAGTGCGGCCGCTGCACGAATATGTGCCCGGCAACAGGAACTGGTAAGATGTTGTCGCCAATGGATTTAATTTTAAAATTGCGTGACCATTTAACAGATAAAGGTGCAGCAGTAACGTCGCGCGCACCGTGGGTACCAACCGTTGCATTTAACAATACAAAAGGCAACCAATTAGCGATGATGGCAGCTGGAGAGGGACAACATGAATCGGCAGCAACGCTCACATACAATCCAAGTTTAATTGGTGATGTCATTACTGAAACAGAAATTTGGGCTTGTACAACGTGCCGTAACTGTGAAGATCAATGTCCGGTTATGAACGAACACGTTGATAAAATTATTGATTTGCGCCGCTACCTCGTTTTAACAGAAGGAAAAATGGATCCAGAAGCGCAGCGTGCTCTGACAAATATCGAGCGTCAAGGAAACCCTTGGGGACTAAATCGTAAAGAGCGTGAAACGTGGCGTACGATGGAAGAAGAAGTTTCCATTCCAACTGTGAAAGAAAAAACGAAAGCAGGCGAAGAGTTTGAATACTTATTCTGGGTAGGTTCCATGGGATCCTATGACAACCGAAGCCAGAAAATTGCGTTATCATTTGCGAAGTTAATGAATGAAGCTGGTATTTCCTTTGCGATCCTCGGAAATAAAGAGAAAAACTCAGGAGATACACCGCGCCGCCTTGGAAATGAATTTATTTTTCAAGATATGGCGAGTAAAAATATTGAAGAATTCGAGAAAGCAGGTGTGAAGAAGATTGTTACGATCGATCCGCATGCGTATAACACGTTTAAAAATGAGTATCCAGACTTTGGCTTACAAGCAGAAGTCTATCATCATACAGAATTGTTAGCACAGTGGGTGAAAGAAGGGCGCTTAAAGCCAGTTCACCGCGTAGAAGAAACGATTACGTATCACGATTCCTGTTATTTAGGACGTTATAACGAAGTATATGAAGCGCCGCGCAATATTTTAAAAGCGATTCCAGGTGTGAAGCTTGTTGAAATGGAACGTAATCGCGAAACGGGAATGTGCTGCGGAGCTGGCGGCGGTCTGATGTGGATGGAAGAGACGGCTGGTTCGCGCATTAACGTGGCACGTACCGAACAAGCACTTTCTACATCGCCGACGATGATCGGTACGGGCTGCCCGTATTGCTTAACGATGATCAGCGATGGTACGAAGGCGAAAGAAGTAGAAGAGCGCGTGCAAACGCTTGATATAACAGAGATTTTAGAGCGCTCTGTCATCGGGCCGAAGAAAGAAGCAATGTAACATATAAGAATCCGTACAACTTTAGATAAAAGGAGGTGCAAACAGTGCACCTCTTTCTCACAACAGCTGCACTGAACGAGCGTTCAATCAACGCCGTAATAAGAAGAAATGGGGGAATATGTTTTGACAAGAACAGTAATTTTAAGTGCTGCAAGAACACCTGTTGGAAAGTTTGGGGGAGCTTTAAAGGATGTAAAGGCAACGGAGCTTGGAGGAATTGCAATTGGAGCGGCATTAGAGCGCGCGAATGTTGTAGCAAGTGATATTGAAGAAGTTGTATTTGGGGCGGTTATTCAAGGAGGACAAGGGCAAATTCCATCGCGTCAGGCTGCTAGAGAAGCAGGGATTCCGTGGGAGACTCGCACAGAAACAGTGAATAAAGTTTGTGCATCCGGACTTCGTGCTGTAACGTTAGCAGATCAAATTATTCGTACTGGCGATCATTCGTTACTTGTAGCAGGCGGCATGGAATCGATGAGCAATAGTCCATATATTTTACGCGGCGCACGCTGGGGATATCGTATGGGACATAACGAAGTTGTCGACTTAAACGTGGCAGATGGTTTAACGTGCTCATTTACTGGCATACATATGGGTGTGTACGGCGGCGATGTTGCGAAAGAAGACGGCATTTCCCGTGAAGTGCAAGACGAATGGGCATATAGAAGTCATATGCGTGCGACCCAAGCGCAAAAGGAAGGCCGCTTTGAAGAAGAAATTGTCCCTGTATCTGTGCCGCAGCGAAAAGGGGGACCGGTAGTCGTAGCGCACGACGAAGCACCGCGCGAAGATACAACCGTTGAAAAATTAGCAAAGCTAAAACCTGTATTTGATAAGGATGCAGCGGTTACGGCTGGGAACGCACCAGGTTTAAATGATGGAGCAGCGGCGCTCGTATTAATGAGTGAAGAGCGTGCGAAGGCAGAAGGAAGAAAACCCCTTGCAACGATTTTAGGGCATACAGCAATTGCGGTGGAAGCAAAGGATTTTCCGAGAACACCAGGCTATGCCATTAACGAGTTATTAAAGAAAACAGGCAAGAAAGTGGAAGACATTGATTTATTTGAGATTAATGAAGCGTTTGCTGCTGTAGCAATTGCAAGTGCAAATATTGCAGGCATTGATCCAGAGAAGATTAACGTAAACGGCGGAGCAGTTGCGATGGGGCATCCAATTGGAGCAAGCGGGGCGCGCATTATCGTGACTCTTATTCATGCATTGAAGCAGCGCGGCGGCGGAATCGGGATTGCTTCTATTTGCAGCGGCGGTGGTCAAGGCGACGCAATCATGATTGAGGTTCAGTAAAAAAGGGGGCTATAAACATGACAGTACAAAAGATTGTCGTAATTGGTTCGGGGCAAATGGGTTCTGGAATTGCACAGGTGTGTGCGATGGCAGGTTATGACGTATATATGCAAGATTTAAAACAAGAGCAGTTAGACCGCGGAATCGGGATTATTACTAAAAATTTATCTAGACAAGTCGAGAAGGGCCGCATGAGCGAAGAGGATAAGCAGGCAACGTTAAATCGTCTGACAGCAACGCTTACGCTAGATTGTGTAAAAGAAGCAGACCTTGTCATCGAAGCGGCTGTGGAAAGAATGGACATTAAAAAGCGAATTTTTGCGAACTTAGATGAATTAGCACCGGAGCATACGATTTTGGCAACAAATACATCTTCGCTGCCAATTACTGAAATTGCAGCTGTTACAAATCGTCCAGAAAAAGTCATCGGTATGCACTTTATGAATCCAGTTCCGGTTATGAAGCTTGTCGAAATTATTCGCGGCTTAGCAACAGAGGACGCTGTATATGAAACGATTGAGGATATTACAAAAAAAATCGGCAAAGTCCCAGTTGAAGTAAATGACTTCCCAGGGTTTGTTTCTAATCGTATTTTATTGCCAATGATTAACGAGGCAATTTATACGCTATATGAAGGCGTGGCAACGAAAGAAGCAATCGATGAAGTCATGAAGCTTGGCATGAATCATCCGATGGGACCGTTGACACTTGCTGATTTTATCGGTTTAGATACGTGTTTATACATTATGGAAGTACTGCATGAAGGATTAGGAGATAGCAAATATCGACCATGCCCGCTCCTACGTAAATATGTGAACGCAGGCTGGTTAGGACGTAAGACAGGACGCGGTTTTTACGTTTATGAATAATAAACACCTTTTTCGGTGTACTAGTGGTCTTACTAAATCGTTCAATCACAATAGAAAATAATTTGAGGTGGAGTAGATGAACTTTCAATTTACAGAAGAGCAGCAAATGATGCGGAAAATGGTTCGGGACTTTGCCGGGAAGGAAATTGCTCCCTTTGTTCCTATTATGGAACAAGGGGTGTTTCCTAGAGAAGTCCTAAAGAAAATGGGTGAGCTTGGACTAATGGGGATACCGATTCCAGCGAAATACGGCGGAGTGGAAATGGACTTTATTTCGTATATTTTAGCCATTCATGAAATTTCAAAAGTAAGCGCTACCGTAGGGGTGATTTTAGCGGTACATACCTCTGTTGGAACGAATCCTATTTTATATTTTGGAACAGAAGAGCAAAAACAAAAATATCTTCCAAAGTTGGCAGCGGGTGAATATTTAGGGGCATTTGCATTAACAGAGCCAGGCGCTGGATCAGATGCTGGGAGCCTGAAATCAAGGGCAGTTAGGCACGGTGATGAGTACGTTATTAACGGCTCAAAAGTATTCATCACAAACGGCGGCGAAGCGGATACATATATCGTGTTTGCTTCTACAAATCCAGATGCGGGTACGCGCGGGATATCGGCATTTATTGTCCCAAAAAATACACCGGGTTTAATTGTTGGAAAAGATGAACACAAAATGGGGTTATTAGGTTCTCGTACAGTGCAATTAACGTTTGAAGATATGAAAGTTCCTGCTGAGAATTTGCTTGGCGAAGAAGGCCAAGGTTTTAAAGTGGCGATGGCAAATTTAGATGTTGGTCGCATCGGTATCGGGGCACAGTCACTTGGCATCGCTGAAGCAGCGCTGGAGTGTGCTACTGATTATGCGAAAGAGCGTCATCAATTTGGCAAACCAATTGCTGCGCAGCAAGGATTAGGATTTAAGCTAGCGGATATGGCAACAGCTGTCGAAGCAGCTCGCCTGCTCGTATACCGCGCTGCATCACTAAGAGCACAAGGTCTACCATGCGGAAAGGAAGCATCAATTGCAAAATTATTTGCTTCCAAAACAGCAGTAGAAGTTGCTGTTGAAGGTGTGCAGGTGCTTGGTGGTTATGGCTATACAAAAGAGTATCCTGCGGAGCGCTTCTTCCGCGATGCAAAAATATGTGAGATTTATGAGGGAACAAGCGAGATTCAGCGCTTAGTTATTAGTAGAGCGCTTTAAGGGGGAAATAGAGATGCATTTTAAACTATCAGAAGAGCACGAAATGATTCGGAAAATGGTTCGTGACTTTGCGAGAAATGAAGTGGCACCAACGGCAGCGGAGCGCGACGAGGAAGAACGCTTTGACCGCGCTTTATTTGATCAAATGGCGGAGCTTGGCTTAACTGGTATTCCGTGGCCTGAAGAGTACGGCGGAATTGGAAGCGATTACTTAGCTTATGTGATTGCGGTAGAAGAGCTGTCACGTGTTTGCGCATCTACAGGTGTAACGTTATCGGCGCATACATCGCTTGCAGGATGGCCAATTTTAAAATTTGGTACAGAGGAGCAAAAACAGAAATATTTACGTCCGATGGCAGAAGGAAAGAAAATTGGCGCTTACGGCTTAACAGAGCCGGGTTCAGGCTCTGATGCTGGTGGAATGAAAACAACAGCAAAGCGTGACGGCGATCATTATATTTTAAACGGTTCGAAAATTTTCATTACAAATGGCGGAATTGCGGATATTTATGTTGTGTTTGCACTGACAGATTCAGAGTCAAAGCAGCGCGGAACAAGTACATTTATTGTGGAAAGCAATGCGACTGGATTTTCTGTTGGAAAGAAAGAGAGCAAGCTTGGTATTCGTTCTTCACCGACGACGGAGATTATATTTGAAGATTGCCGCATTCCTGCCGAGAACTTACTTGGCGAGGAAGGCGAAGGATTTAAAATTGCAATGCAAACGTTAGACGGCGGCCGTAATGGTATTGCCGCGCAAGCGGTTGGTATCGCACAAGGCGCACTTGATGCTGCTGCTGATTATGCGAAGGAACGCCATCAGTTTGGGAAACCAATTGCCGCGCAGCAAGGAATTGGCTTTAAACTAGCGGATATGGCGACGGGAGTAGAGGCGGCGCGCTTGTTAACATATCAAGCGGCTTGGCTTGAATCAGAAGGTTTGCCGTATGGAAAAGAATCAGCAATGTCGAAATTATTTGCAGGAGATACAGCAATGAAAGTGACAACAGAGGCTGTGCAAGTATTTGGAGGGTACGGTTATACAAAAGATTATCCAGTGGAACGCTTTATGCGCGATGCAAAGATTACACAAATTTACGAAGGGACGCAAGAAATTCAGCGTCTTGTTATTTCACGCATGTTAACAAAGTAGAAGTGATAAGAAGCGTAGGAGCCTCCTACGCTTCTTCCTGCAAAATGATAGAAAAGGGGTGAAGGAGATGGTTAAGCACAATGTACAAGCATCTGTGAAAGATGAAAGACTCATTGCACTTCGGCGTGAACAAATGATTAAAGGTGCTGTGCAGCTCTTTAAACAAAAAGGATTTCCGCGCACAACAACGAGAGAAATCGCAAAGGCAGCAGGCTTTAGCATTGGTACACTCTATGAATATATTCGAACGAAAGATGATGTGCTTTATTTAGTGTGTGATAGTATTTATGAACATGTAAAAGAGCGCTTAGAGCAAGTGCTTTGCAAAGGAAAAGGCAATGTTGATAGTTTAAAAGCAGCGATTACAAATTACTTTAAAGTTATGGATGAATTGCAAGAAGAGGTTCTTATTATGTATCAAGAGGTTCGTTTTCTATCAAAAGAATCGCTGCCTTACGTATTAGAGAAAGAATTTCAAATGGTAGGAATGTTCGAAGATATTTTACAGCAATGTGTTCAAAATAAAGTATTTACTTTAACAAAAAAAGAGATTCAACTGCTTGCTCATAATATTTTTATTCAAGGACAAATGTGGGGATTTCGTCGCTGGGCGTTGCAGAAACTTTATACATTGGAAGAGTATACAGAGATGCAAATTCGCTATGTATTAAATGGTGCTCATATGATTCAAAATGAAAAAGGAAAATAACCTTCCATATGCAGAGGGAATCACTTTATGATTCCCTGTTTTTTTTGTGGCATATTTGGTGCAGTTTTGTTTATAATGAATAGTATGGATTTTTTTTGAACAGGCCTTTATATAATTAGGATATATTTTAAGAAAGGAAGTGCCGCACAAGTGAATTTAAAGCAATTTTCACCAGAAGAGCTAAAAGAATTGTCCATGATCGAAGTTGTACATAGCTTGTTAGAGGGCAAAAAACAAGCAACACCGTTTCATGATTTAGTTCAAGAAACTGCTCAATTACTGGAACTATCTGAAGAACAAGTTGCTGCGAAAATCGCGCAATTTTATACAGATTTAAATATCGATGGGCGCTTTATCAACCTTGGAGAAAATCGTTGGGGATTGCGTGGATGGTACCCATACGAGCAAATTGATGAAGAAATTTTACCTCAACCGAAGCCTAAGAAGAAACGTAAAGCTGAGGAAGATGAGTTAGATGACTACATCGAAGAAGATGCTGATTTCGAAGACGATGGCGACATCGAAGAAGAAGATGTAGAAGATGTAGAAGATCTTGATGAACTTCTTGATGAAGAAGAAGAAGATGATCTTGATGACTTAGATGAAGAAGAAGATAATGATGATTTCGTTGAGGAAGATGAATTAGAATACGACGAATCAGAAGAAGAAGAGGAAGAGTTGTAGTTCTTGACTTTTCATTATCGTCCATGTAGAATCATTTTTGGGCTCTTTAAAAAAGACGATAATAACTTTTACGTGTAAATATAAAAGAAAATTGCTCCCTATTTATTACTTTTGGTGATAAAGGGAGCAATTTTCTTTTTTGTTTTTTGTTTAGAAAAATGAAAGAGTCTAACAATAAGATAAGGTAAGTGTTAGCTACATACGCTGCGATTTGCAGCGGTAATTATATAACAGCAAAGTAGAAGGGAGCACATTCATGACTAAGTATATTTTTGTAACAGGCG
>NZ_JBALLY010000038.1:0-584 GCF_036963045.1 Bacillus sp. JJ864
AGTTGTAATTATATATTTTCCCTTCTATTTCATCTAATGCATGCAATAATTTCTCAGTATATACATGCGTATAATCTGGAAGTAAATGCTTTTTCTTAATCCATTCCTGCAGTTCCTCTTGTTCTTTTCTCTTCTCTACTTCGCGTTGCTTCTCCATGTATATAAATAACCTGTATCCCATTCTATACACCGTATAATCAACAGTTTTTCCATCTTTTTCAAAACGCACCTCTTTTATAAGAAGGCCTCGCTCTATATAATCCACCAAATCACGCGGAGCCAACCATTTAGAGATCTCGCTCTCTTTTTTCTTTACATTAGGAGTATAAAATACTTTGGCAACTTCTTTCGGAACGTCTAGCACTTCTGCACTACTGATAAAAATTTCTGCTGTTTTTATAATTTTACGAGGGGTTTGTTTCATAATCGGGAGAATTGTCATGTTATTTTCTTGACGTATATATAAGTCATCAATTGTTTCTGCACTTTTAACGATATATGTTTGAATAAATTGCAACATATTCATATTATCACTTCCCTAATTTATCGCTGCTTGTATTGTATCATGAATACTCCCCCACTTA
>NZ_JBALLY010000038.1:887-21198 GCF_036963045.1 Bacillus sp. JJ864
AACAACTTGAATGCCTACCATATTTGCTTTGTATGTAATCATTTGAATCAATAAACTATGCGGGATATGGTAAAATGTTTGGTTATTTTTCTTTCCCATATCAGTTTCTTGTTTCCAACTTTTGTTTTGACCAATAACGATTTTGCAAACTTCCTCTTCTTGAGCTAGTTTTACAATATGATGACTCGCTTTATGGAAGATGTCTTTTATTTTCAGGTAACGCTTTTGATGAAGTTTTTCTATTCTTTTAGAAGTAAAAGGTCCTTCATTTATTTGTTTATCTTGCCTTAGAACACTTGTAAAATAGCTCTTCATTTTATTGTAATATTGATTTATGCTTTTGATATGTTTGCCCTTAACAAGTACAGGCTTCATACCTGTGTTTGTTACGATGGTTGCAAGGTTATCAATCCCTAAATCAATACTCATATAACGACCATTCTCTTCAACTGATTGTTGTTCTGAAGGAACATCTATCACTAACTCCACCACATATCTATTGTATTTTGGGATAACACGAACTTGCTTGAGTTTACCTTCAGTAAACCCTAATTTCCCAATGTTTAATTGTAATTTCGTCTTTGGAAACTTTAAAAACTTATCATTTTTAATGACACAATCTTGATTTGTATACAAGATCTCCTTTTCAGAAGAACGAATATACTTTGGAATTCTAGGTTTTCCAGTATATTTGTTAGGATTCTTTTTATAATTTTTTAAACTAGCAAAAAAAGACTTCCAATTCTGGAATACATTTTTCATGATGGATTGACTAGATTGCGTAGGTAAAGCACGATAATCCTTCTGAATCATCGCTTTAAATAATGCATCCAGAAAATTATAATCTACATAAGGTTTTTCTGTAGTTGGTTCTGAAAACAAATTACATTTCACTTCTTTTTGTTTTTCTTTTGGTTTTGTTTTCTCTTTTTCCAATTTCTTTTGATAGGTAAGAAGTTGTGTATCATTTATCTTCCCAATGTTTTTATCAATTGTATCCAAAACTTCTTTTTGTAAAGGTTGTAATTCCTTATCTTGTTTCAAACCTGTATACACTTGTCGTATATAAAAGTTTGTCGTATTGTACATATTTTTAGCGTTTTGGCAAGATTCTTGAAAATAAGAATACATACGATGTCCTTTTTTAATCCAAATCTGAAGAGTTTTATAATTCATTTGATTTTCTGTTGTCATTTTTTCACCTCCTTGTTAAGGATATTATACCAAAACAAGAACATACGTTTCTATTATTTTACTTGAACATAAAATATTTTTTCGATTCACCTCACCACCTTCACATATGTTTAGAGGTGGGAGTCCTCTCGAAAGATATGATAGACGCTTTATGGAGTTTAAAATGCACAGCAATATCGACCACTTCCACCAATATATCGTCTATTTTCAGAATGTATCGGCGATTCAACACAAAATAAAGATGCTTTGACAAATTTCGACGCACAAAAAAGGCCATCCATCAAGGATAGCCTGCTAATAATCCCGCAGGACTCACTCTATCCGGAACCTTCTCCGCAATTGCTTCACCAATTTTCAAACTAGCTGTTGCAGCCGGGGACGGGGCATTGCAAATATGCATAGAGTTAATGCCTGGAATGATGCAGAAGTCATCGACCATGTTTCCGTTAGAGAGAATGGCCTGTGCCCTTACCCCCGCATGAGTTGGAACGATGTCTTTTTCTGTGAGTTCTGGGATTAGGCGCTGTAAGCTTTTGAGAAATGATTGTTTGCTGAATGAGCGGATCATTTCTTTCATTCCCTCTTTCATGTTTGGCATGGCCATTTTCCAGAAGCCGGTGTAGGTCATGGTTTCCATAAAGTCTTTTAGGTCAAAGTCTTTTTTTGTGTAGCCTTCTCGTTTGAAGCTTAGGACGGCGTTGGGCCCTGCGTGTACGTCTCCGTTTATCATTCTTGTGAAATGCACACCTAAGAACGGAAAGTCCGGATTTGGGACTGGGTAGATTAAGTGTTTTACGAGATGGCGTCGTTCTGGGATGAGTTCGTAATATTCGCCGCGGAACGGGACGATTTTCATATCTGTTAATATTCCTGCTTTTTTGGCGATTCGATCGCTGTGTAGGCCGGCGCAGTTAATAAGAAATTTTGTTACGAATACGCCTTGGTTTGTTTCGATTGTGACAACGTCCTTTTTTTCAAAGATTTGTTCTGCTTTTGTTCCTAAGTGCACTTCTCCGCCGTTTTCAGCGATCGTCGAAAAATTCGGCCTGTCCACACCAGGGACAAGTCCAAAAATCATCGCAATTCCTAGCCCTAAAAAGACAAGAATCGCCGCGACCTTAATAAACGCTAACCAATACTCAAACTCTCCATATAGCTTTACAGAATAAATATTCGTAATCGTCATCAAAATAATCATGAAAAGACTAGTAATCCACGCTGGTATAGAAGGGAACCAACTATTGACCATCGCCCCTAACAATACCGCTTCAATTGCGATAATAATGACCCAGTTAAACCAATATAACCAACCGATTGTATACCCCGCCCACGGCCCAATCGCCTTATGAGCATACGTTGCAAAAGAGCCGCTGTCAGGATTAACCGCAGCCATCTCCCCTAACATCCGCATCACAAGTACAACCATTAAAGCCCCGATAATATAGGACAAAATCGCTGCCGGTCCCGTTGATTGAATAATCGTCCCGCTCCCTACAAATAATCCCGCCCCGATGACCCCACCAATTGAAATCATTGTTATATGCCTGGTTTTCAAGTCTTTTTGCAATTCATTTTTTTCTTTAGCCAAAAAGATCACCAACTTATAAGTATTGATAACGCTTTCCAAAAACCCCATTTATAGAAAAAATAAAAAGAGCCAGAAAAACAATGTAAAGAATTACACTGAATTTTACTGTCTCTATCCCGATGGCTCGTCTTCCTGCTAAGGAAGTTCAAGTGGAAAGAAGCCAATTATTCACTATTAAATTAAACAGAGCAATATTCGGGCTTGCAGGGAGGCTAATCACTGTCATCCGATAATACATTAATAATAATACAAATATACTGAATATTCAACCTTTATTTTGCATTCAGTCTATTTACACTCTCAAAAAGCCAACTCCCCATATCAACCAATAAAACGATATCGACCACTTTCACCAATATATCGACCGCTTTTGCGGAATATATCGGCGCTTCGACACGGGATAAAGATCTTTCGACAAATTTCGTCACAAAAAAAGAGGCTGTCCCTAAAGGATAGCCTCCTACTAACTATTTTCTTGGACCGTACGCGGCTGTTGGCTTAACAGGTTTCGCATCCGTCGCTTCCCATATCGGGGCAGTTACTGTTGGATAATTTAACGCTTCTACTTTTTTTCTTGTTTCTTGTGATGCTTTTAGTCCCCATTGATCAAAAAATGGAAGTACATTTTGTTTCGCTACTTTCGATGTATTGTAAATAAAGGCTTGTATTTTATCTTCATTCGTTGCTGGAAGTTTATCCTTTGGTAACTCTCGATATAGTTTGTGAAGATTTGGATAAAAATCATCCCCATATGCTAAATGAAGTTGCCAAAACATAACAACTTTCACAAACGGGTCATCAATCTTTTCATATTCTTTATTTGTTTGTTTTAAGTATTGAAAGGCTCTGTCATAATCTCCTTCTTTTTCTAAACGCGTTGGTTGACCTGGGAATAATTGTTTTTGTGCAGCTAAAGAGTATATATTAACATTGACTTCAACTACTCCATCCCACGTCCAAGGGTATTGTTGTCTTGTATGCCCTGCTTCATGCATTTGTCCCCATCCAAATTCATTTACATTCAAAGCACTTTTAATTGCGTCATAAGCAGTAGTAAATACGACTCCATCATGACCTGCATACATATACATGCCCGGTGGATTATTAGGATTTTCTACAAAAGCCCAAAGACGGCGAGTTGAACGATGTAACGGATTAGAACTTGTTTCAGATAGCCCTGAGAATCTATCTTGTACTAGAATCATGTCATCATATTTTTTTAATAAAGGAACAGGATCTTGATCCACAATATATTTCTTCGCACTATCACGAGTAACAGTTAGTACCGCTCGTTTTGATTTTAATTGTACAGCATGTGCATCTGGATATTTATCCATCATCGCAACCCAGTCTTCCTTCGTATGTTTCCCTAATTCAAAAAATGGAACAGGGCTCCCGCCTTGTGTTACTTTCACCTTAACTGTTCCTTTTCCTTCACAGTTATCAAACCCTAATAAACCACCGTTTGGAGAGGAGATGGTGTTAGAACCCGGAGAAAGACGAAATACTTTTCCACCTTCTTTATCATATTCATTTGTTCCAATAGTTGCCCCAAGCTTGTCTAATCCTGATAGTCCCGATACTTCAATTGTGACTTGTTCATTCGGTTTTACATAGATTCCTGTTGGCACATAGTTTCGTTGCTCACTTCTTCTTTCTCTTGCTGCTTCACCCATATAATGTCCTGTACTTGGAAGTTCAAACGTCTTCGCTTCATATTGCGCTGCAGTTTGCGCCGTTTCAGCATGAACGTCCAAACTATTTACACCGATAGATGTAAATAATGTCGTTGTCAAAACAGCAGATGTCATCAATACTTTCATTGGTTTTTGTAAACTACGATTCTTTCTTTTGTTCATGTTAATCAATCCTTTCATTTCAACCCATTACCCTGGTCATACAAACCACTGATCCCTGACCGCCCTTATATATCGTTTTATCATATTAATAATATATATATTCCACTTAATTATGGCTACTTCTAAAATTTACTTATTCCTGTCCATAAAAATTATACCAGGCGAACATCTGGTATCGCATACAAACGTTCAGGGCCCTTCCTGCCATAGAAAAGTGCATGTCATGTTGTATTCTACATAGTAGGTATGTCCAAAATCAAAAATGGATATATATGGTTGTTAATTATATTAAAACATTTATGTATTTTGAGTGTAAACATCTAATCTAGCATAGCGACACTAAGCTAAACACAGTTTATATATTGCTAAATCTGAAAAGTCATAATAAAAAGTATCTCAATATAGTTTTTCTATCAAATAAACTGTATTTATCTAAATACAAAGTTAAATATAAATATATGTCATATATGAATTCATCTAAATAAAAAACTTTTGAACGATCCATTTAAAAGTGTTTGTAAAATAATGAAATGATATTATGTAGAATATTACTTCATTATACAAATATGCAAAATTGCATATTTGTATAGCGGATCATAAACACAGGGGATTTAATACCACATGCTCAACATCATCATTATTTTTTCACAAGAAAGGTTATCTGATGGATGAACTTTATTCAACTATGGAACAATATACACATCATATAAGAAGGAGATGACTCCCCGTTGTATACATACATCTTATACGATGCAAAAGATTCTTTTGGCATCAGCAAATCATATCACATAAAATGCGAAGTTCCGCCCCACCGCTTTCGAGCAATTATGATGGAGTTTCGTCGCAATCAAGAAATCGGAGAAAATATTAAAGAATTTATTGGCTTCATGGAACGAGAATTTGGTGAAGACTTCGAACTGTTTGAGTATGACGACATTGTGCAGTACGATGCTGATCAAGAAAACAGCATGATATTAGCAAATTTGCTGGATCAGGCTGATGAGCATGTCTGAAAAGTAAAAAGACACGTTATCACAAAGCAGCTTCTTAACTCATTCGAAAACCTGCCCTGCGATAACGTGCTCATTTATATGTGTAACCGATTAATATCCCAAAATATCTACTTCAGCTGCTGAAGCATATCCATTTTTTCCATTCGTTACTTCTATTTTTACATATTTTGCAGAAACAGGGTCAAATGTTGCGGTTTTCTTATCCCTATTATTTTTCCATGTTCCAGATGATACTTTTTCATAGTTAATGTCATCTACACTCGTATAAATATTATAGTTTAAAATACGGCCATTTTCGTTCCCATCTTGCCTTGGAAGACATGCTACTTGCGTAATTGTTCGCGTATCACCAAGATCTAGTGTTAAGCTGTATGGATATTGATTCTTTATGCTCCATTTGCTATGCCAAATTGTATCGGGATTGCCATCGATTGCATTACTAGCTGGATCACGCCATGATTCCTCACTACTTGCACTTGCTTTCATTGTTTTTTTCGACAATACAGCCAGTGGTTTCACAGGGTTAGAATCAGTCGCTTCCCATATAGGGGCAACTAATGTTGGGTTATTCAAAGCCTCTACTTTTTGTCGCGTTTCTTCCGATGCTTTCAATCCCCACTGATCAAAGAATGGAAGTAAATTTTGTTTCGCGACTTTCGATGTATTGTATATAAACGCTTGTATTTTCTCTTCATCTGTTTTTGGAAGTTGATCCTCTGGTAACTCCCTATATAATTTGTGAAGATTCGGATAAAAATCTTCCCCATATGCTAAATGAAGCTGCCAAAGCATAACAAGTTTTACAAACAAATCATCAATATTTTTATACTCTTTATCTGTTTGTTTTAAGTATGCAAAAGCTCTATCGTAATCCCCCTCTTTTTCTAAACGTGTTGGTTGATTCGGGAATAATTGCTTTTGTGCAGCTAAAGAATATAGATTAACAGTGACTTCAGTCATTCCTCTAAGGTCATTCCATATCCATGGGTATTGTTGTCTTGCATGTCCCGCTTCATGCAGTTGTCCCCATCCAAATTTATTTACATCTAAAACACTTTCGATTGCGTCGCCAGCAGTAGTAAATGTTGCTCCATCCAAGCTTGCATACATGCCCCAATCTGATTTGTTAGGGTTTTCTACAAAAGCCCAAATGCGCTGAGTTGAGCGATGTAACGGATTAGCGTCTGTTTCAGATAAACCAGATATTTTATCTTGCGCTCGAATCATTTCATCATATTTTTTTAATAAAGGAACAGGATCTTGATCTACAATATATTTCTTGGCACTATCCTGCGTAACAGTAAGTACTGCTTTTTCTGACTTCAATTGTACCGCATGTGCATCTGGATACTTAGCCATCATCGCAATCCAGTCTTCTTTCGTATGCTTTCCTAGTTCAAAAAATGGAACAGGACTCCCGCCTTGTGTTACTTTCACCTTAACTGTTCCTGTATCTTGATAATTATCAAATCCTAATAAACCACCGTTTGAAGAGGAAATTTTGTTAATACCAGGAGAAAGATCGATTTCTTTTCCCCATTCTTTATCATATTGATGTGTCCCAATAATCGCTCTAATCTTTTTCGTTCCCGATACTTCAATGGTAACTTCTTCATTCGGTTTTACATAAATTCCTGTTGGCGCATAGTTTTTTTGTTCACTTCTTCTCTCTCTTTTCGCTTCTTCCCAAAAACTCCCTGTAGCTGGAAGATCAAACTCCCTCTGTTCATATTGCGCCTTGGTTTGCGTAGTTTCAGCATAAATGTTCAAACTATTGACAGTCATAGGGGTAAATAATGCCGTTGTCAAAATAGCAGATGTCATCAATACTTTCATTGGTTTTTGTAATCTACGATTCTTTCTTTCATTCATATCAATCAATCCTTTCATTTAAATTCGTTCTAACGTTCTCGTAAAACATATATTATGTTAAATTACTATATATAAATTATACGAATTTTTATTTAATTACAATATATATTTAACATTTTGCCAGATGTATTTTTACTGTAAAGAAACCAACGCTTTAAAAAAGGACAGACATTCCAATAACAGGAAGTCTGTCCAAAAACAAATACAGTGGATTCTTCGACCTCACCGCCCTGTATGAGAGTGTGCCAAGAATTCATTTTTCTATCATAACCGCTACTTTCAATTATTTCACTTCCACCGCATAATTCCCCGTTCCGTTTCCCGTTTTATATACACTTAAATAATATTTTCCCGGCTTTACATTATAATTGCCAATCAATTGATTTCCTTCACGTTTTGTTGCATACGTAACGTAGTTATTCAAGTCTGATTCGTGATATAATATCCAATTAAGCCCGATGTTTTGCTCATTCGTAACCGTAATTTGTAAATCTTTCGGGTCCTTTACATCTATTACAAACTGATCCATTTGATCTTGATCATTTAAACTGCCTCGTAATAACGTGTTTAGAGAAAGTGGATTTGCCGTTTCAAATGAATTATTCGGCTCTTTTTCTACACTATTATCATTTTTACTATTTACTGCTACTGTATAGTTCCCTGCTTCGCTTCCAGTTTTATATACACTCAAATAATATTTCCCTGGTTTTGCATTATAATTGCCAATCAATTGATTTCCTTCATGTTTTGTTGCATATGCAGCGTAGTTATTTAAGTCTGACTCGTGATACAGCACCCAATTCAGTCCTATATTTTGTTCATTTGTCACGATAATTTCTAAATCTTTTGGGTCTTTTACATCAATTACAAATCGATCTACTTGATTTTGATCATCTAGACCACTTCGTAATAACGTGTTTAAAGCGAGTGGATTTGCTGTTTCAAATGAATCGTTCGACTCTTTTTCTGCATTACTGTCACTTTCAGTATTAATTCCGTGAAACACAACATCATATTCAAATTGGCCAGATGCATTGACACGGTAATTCACGAAATACGCTGTTAATGTTTTATATCCACTCCACTCTTTTTCTGAAAGATGTTTCAACATCTCATTTGTTGATTGATTCATCATTTTCCAGTCTTCATGCTCTCCTTTTGACGCACTTCCTGTATATGTTCCTTGCAGTGTAAATGTATTGAAGAATTGTGATTTATTATTTGTTACTTGTACATTTCTTAGCCTTGCTTCATTTGTAATATCTGTCGTAACTTCCGAAAGCGTTTTCTGTTTATGTTCTGCTACATAATCATCTGACACTTGCGGAATTGTGTACGTATCACGATTATCAATCAGCTTCTGCATATACGCTTGATATTCTTCATTTAGCTTACTATCTTTACTTAATGAAGCGCGGTATGCATCATAACCTGAAATGTCATTTGCACGAATTAAATCATGCACTTTATCGAACATATCAGGGCGGTTATTATACATATAAGATTGCAGTGCAAACGAATAGTTATAAAAATCCCACGTTCCATACTTCGCATTTAATGTTTGATCTGCTGTATATCGCTTCACCAGATCATATGATAACCCGCCAATCATACTTTTTCGAGGGACAACACTATCTAATCGCGTTGAGCCTGCAAAGAACTCCGCGTTTCCTTCTTCAAACCATGTTAAACGTTCATTTTGATACATATCTCCTTGTCCCCATAATCCAGGAACTTCGTATCTTCCTTGCAAGTAGTGCGTAAATTCATGACGGAATAGTTCTTCTAAACTAAAAATACTTTGCTCTGGTGTACGTTCATATGTAAAAAATGTTCCTTTTCCTTCAATATAAATACCACCATTATTCGTTTCATAGCCATACAATTGACGATTAAATTGGTACTCATCTGGACTGTTGTAAATCACCATCGTTAACACATCATCAGCATGTCCACTTTCGAGCGGTTTATCACTGCCAACCGTACGATAAAACTGTGATCTCACTTCTCTTGCTGCCCAATATAAACGTTTAATTTTGTCTTCGCTCACTTGATCTCCGGTTTTAAAAACAATTGCACCGTCATCAAATGTATACGTTTTTGGTAAATATGTTTGCTTGCCATCTTCCCGAATTTGATCTAGGTCGATTGTTTTCCCATTCGCATCCTTACCGCTGTAACTTGTCGTAATCTGTTCTGCCGCAACAAAGTATTGCTGACCTAAATACGGATACATCCGCATCGCTTCTGTTACAACTTCTTGTCCTTTTGTCTGTGTACTATGAAACTTACCAAATCGGCCTGCATAGTAAATCCCATTATTAATTAACCATCCGTTTTGCTCTGTTACTGTGCCTAGCAATGCACAACGATTTATTTCATTTACAAAATTATCGATTTTCCCGTACCATATTGTATCTTTTGGTTCTTTTCTTGCAATGTTCATATAGGCTTGAACTTCATAATCAATTTCTCTCATCAAATTATATGCAGCAGTTCCTTTTGTATACTCTCCAATGAACGTTGCAATATTATCGTTATATTGCTTGAGAATTCCACCTGCATATTGAATGAGTTCAACATCAGCTGATGCCCCTCCAATTAACATTGCATATGATGAAACAACTTTATCTTGTTCTGATGTACCGAGCTTAAAGTTCGGGTTTTTCGCAATCGCTTTTAAAGCAGGTAAGCATTTATCATGATAACTGCGCTCCCTTAGCTTACTTAATTCATCATGGTAAAAACCTAAATAAAACCCTGCCCGTAAAACTTCTACTAATGTCTCAATTCCTTTTGAATCATCTTGCGTATACGTTTGACCTTGCTCTGTTAACTTATCAATGATTGCCTGAATTCGATCATTATTTTGATAGAACGCAAGACTATCACTATTAAACTGAAATAATTCCGGAATTTGATTCCATTTAATTGTAACGAGAAGATCAACTAGTTCTTTGTTGCTCAATTGATTCAACTCAGCCATTGAATATTTTTTTTCTTCAGCGAATTGTTTGACATTTTCTTTCACCATTTGTGGGCGCTGTGATAAATCTGCTAACTTTAATCGCTTTGTAAATGATTTATTTTCTTGTACTTTCGAAGAATGTGCTAACGCATCAATCGATTTCTTGACCCCTATCGGTTCCATTTGTGATACACTTTTCGTATTTTCCTCTTTTGCCTCCACTTGAAGTTGTAGTCCATTCCATGACATAGTAACAATTCCAGCGCCAATCATCAGTTTACAAACTTTCGAGTATTTAGTCATATTTTTCCCCTTCCTATACTTTTGGATCTAAAGAAAATTCCAACTCCCAATGACAGTACTTCCCTTTATTTCCCCTTACTAGACAATGAAATCCTGAGGTGCTACTAGTAAAATCAGTGGCACAACGCCCGCGATAAACACCTCTCTTGCTATGGCTACTTCTTTAATTTATTATTCCTCCTCTCTTATTTCACACATGTAAAATTACACCTATATATACAAGTTAAAAACCGACATAAAAACCTTTTTTTAGAGGAACGAGAACATCTGGCCGCACATAGAAACGGTCTATCACATGCAATGTTTAAAGCAAAAGAAGAAAACGAGTGCACGTCATGTTGTATTCTGCATAGTAGGTATGTCGAAAAACTAAAATGGATATATATGGCTATTACTTATATTAAAACATTACGTATTTTGAGTGTAAACATCTAATCTGGCATAGCTACACTAAGTTAAACCTAAAAAAACCATAACAAAAAGTATCGTGATATAGTTTTATTCCATCAAACAAACTCATTATAAACTGACTGAAAATAAACTGTTTTTGTATAAATACAAATTGAAAAAAACGCCCTGAAAACCCCTTCTTTTTATGTGGACAAGAGCATCTGATCACGCCTCTCTACCACGTGCAAGAGTGAAAATAAAAAAAGAAGGCAAGTGCATGTCATGTTTTGTTCTGCATAGCAGCGACTTATATGTTGAAAAGTTAAAATGGTTTTATGCAAATTAAACATTTCGAATAATCAAATTAAAAGTATTTGTAAAATAATGAAATAGCATTCTACACCCCATCGTATAATACAAAAATATGTAAAATTGCATATTTTTGTATTATATATAATAAGTATCTGGAGTTTAACAATACTGTTTCTAAAGAGATTACCACATGCTCAGCAGCATCATACGCCCTAATTTTTACTCTGCATCTTTAACACTTTTAAACATTTTTACTACACATTATTATTTTTTCACAAGGCAGGTTAAATGATGGACCTGTGTTTGTGTTATATACATACATCTTATACGATGAAAAAGATTCTTTTGGCATCAGCAAATCTGACCACATTAAATGCGAAGCGATTATGATGGAATTTCGCCGTAATCAAGAAATAGGAGAAAACATTAGAGAGTTTATCAATTTCATAAAACGAGAATTTGGTGAAGACTTTGAACAATTTGAGTATGACAACCAAGAAAACCACATGATATTGGCAAATTTACAGGATCAGGCTGATGAACATGTCTAAAAGTAAAAAACTCCAACTTTTTTACCAAGTTGGAGTTTTTCTTATCAATCTATTATTGATTACTATCTGCTAGATTCTCTCTATGATTTAAAATATTTTTTATAGTCTTCTTCATACTTAAATTCAACTGGTCCAACATCCATACGGAATCTTCCATCCTCATACAACAGCGGCGAAGCTTCCGAATGATCTCGAGAGTAACTTTCGACATGAGAAATTTTCATTTCGGATGAATTTGTAAAATCAATATGCGCGATGCATACCCAGTAAGCATGATCATTCCATTCAAGCAAAGGTGCTGTGACGACATTTCCCATATGGTTATCTACAACTGCTTTCGCTTTCATAGAATAGAAACTACCTACTCCATTACTAACCGCACTATACGCAGCAAATAAAATATACTTTAAAGTTTCTGGGCGATAAATACGGATTGTTTCTTTACCTGGTTCTTGTGAATCTCCATCAAGTTCAATATAAGGCGACACTTTAGAAGAGCCTAAATTTCTATAATATACCTTCCCTACTTCTCCAGTTTTAGTTACGTAGAAACAATATAAGTCTAGGTCATTATTTGTTTTCCATTCAAGAGTAGCTGTAACCATCTTAGATTTTTGTATATTTACAGATTGTTTCTTCTTTAGTTCAATCTTAGTAATCTGATTAGGAGCCTGAACCGGTTTGTTTATTGGCGCTACAGGCTTAGGTGCTGCTTTTTGTTCTGCAACCTCTATCCCGAAATTTTCACACAACGCGGCTAATCCTCCAAAATAGCCTGCTCCAACCGGATTAAACTTCCACTCTCCTGCATGTCGATACAGATCTCCTACAATAATGGCACTTTCATTTGTAAAAGAGTATGTAATAGGAAAGTTTATAATTTCTGCTCTTGTTTGTTCATTTATTATTTTCATTTGAATATGAGTCACATCTTGAAAAAATTGCTTCTTTTCCTCTGCATTATGAATCGTAATAGAAAACACAATTTTTTGGACTTCCTTCGAAATACGTGCGAGATCAATGAAAAATTCCTGTTTAATACTACTTGAACTATTTTGATTCAATTTAACTGTTTGACAGCTCGAATAAGGCTGCCCATAAAATACGAAGTCTTCTTCTTTTGTAATTTTCCCATCAACACCTACTAAAAAAGCCGATGCATCTACTTCCATATTCATCGGTGCATTCCAATTCAATCCTACAAGCAATCTATTTATCTCAGGGTGAGTTTTTGTAATATCTATTTTCTGTCCTTTTACTAAAGTATGTACCATCCTAATTCTCCCCTCTTACGAACTTCGTATTTTCTATATAATTTGATTATACCTTTCTTTTTTCCATTTTCAGAGTATAAATGTATATATTATTAATCCCCTTATCAGTCAATAAAACGATATTGAACGATTTTCCCAATATATCGGCAATTTTTCAAATATATCGACCGTTCTTTGGAATATATCGGCGCTTCGACACAGGATAAAGACCATTCGACAAATTTTGCCACACAAAAAGAGGCTGTTCATAGAAAACGAATTCTATGAACAACCTCTTTTATTTCGGCAGACACATCAAATATATTCCATAAGCTAGCTGGTCAAGCTATAGCTCAACCCTCGTCCCGATGCCGTTTGCAATCGCCTTCTCATAAAAATACTTCGCTACGACAATATCCACAACAGCAAGTCCGACAGATTTAAAGACGGTAATTTCTTGATCGCTTTCCCGGCCTGTTTTTTCTCCGCTTATGATTTGGCCAAGTTCTGCGTGAATGTCGCTTTCCTTGAAAACTCCTTCTTGCACTGGAACTTGCAGATCTCCTGTTTCTTCTAGCGCTGCTTCTTTTGATTCGACTACTACTTTGTTAGCTGATGAAATGACGTGAGAAGGAAGTTCTTGCATCACTGGTCTAAATGAACCGACAGCATTTACGTGAACACCGGGTTTTAATGTGTCTGAAAAAACTGGTGTTAACGAGTTGGTTGTTGTGACAACAATATCGGCCTCACATACAGCTTCATTTGCACCTTCGTGTACGCTAACAGGTTTATTAAAATTCTCCTTAATATACTCGGCAAATTCGGTTGCTTTTTGTTCTGTCCGGTTATAAAGCATAATGTTTTCAATGTCCCGCACAGTAAGCATAGCCTGAAGAAGTCCTTTCGCTTGTTCTCCTGTGCCGATGATGCATAAGTTTTTCGCATTTTCACGAGCTAAGTATTTCGTTGCCACACCTGATAAAGCACCTGTTCGAACCATCGTTAAATACGATCCTTCTAAAAGAGCGAGCGGTTCCCCTGTTTGAAAATCAGAGAGCATCACAACGCCGTTAATTGTTTTCTTTCCGATTTTCGTATTATTCGGTGCTACCGTTACGACTTTTAATCCAAGTGCTCCTAGTTCTTCCGCTACGGAAGGCATCATTAATGCTGTATTTTGTAAATTCGCAAACGGCAACGAGTAGCGAATCGGCGTGATCGTTCTTTCTGCCGAAAACTCTTGTAAAGCAATCGCTGCACATTCAATTACTTCATTCATATCTACTAAACTTTTTTGTTCAGCTGCATTTATGACTAACATGTTATCTCGTCCTTTCCTTTAACCAAGAAAACAACTCTTCTCCAAACATTATACTAATAAAAATCCTTGTTTTAACGGATCTCTTGGGTCCACTAAAAATTGATGGAACCCTGTAATAAATGCCTGACCAGTTACTTTTGGGATTACCGCGTCATATTCAGCTACTTTCGTTAATGACAATACTTCTCCGCCAAATTGACCGTCAGTAATGCATTCATGGACGAAATTTCCGCCTTCTTGTAGCACCCCATTTTCAAAGAGAGTTGCGAGTCTAGCTGACGTACCTGTGCCGCAAGGAGAACGGTCTACTTGGCCATCAGCAAAAATAGTTACATTGCGCAGCGTTGCATCTTCCCCATTTGGTTCGTCGGAAAAGATAACGCCGTATATGCCTTTTAAACCTCCTTCAAGTGGATGTTTTACTTCCATTTGACTTTCAATGTAATGTTTAATTTTCCCGCCCCACGTTTGAATAGCAGGTAAATCTTTATAATTTACTTTTAAACCAAGTTCTTTACTATCGATAACAGCATAGAAAGCTCCTCCAAACGCGATGTCTACTTGAAATTCATGGCCATCAATTTTTACAGGAACATCTTTCTTGTAAACAAAAGAAGGAACGTTTTCAAATGACACGGATTCCACTTGGTTCCCATTATATTTTGCATACGCGATCACTTCTCCTGCTGGGCTATCAATAATAAATCTTTGTTCTTCACCTGTCACTTCGAACATGCCCGTTTCGATTCCTACTGTAACTACCGCAACAATCCCGTGGCCGCACATTGTACTCCAGCCTTCATTATGCATAAACAGTACTCCAAAATCAGCATGCGGACTTGCCGGCGGCGTGATGATACAACCATACATACCGTGATGTCCTCTCGGTTCATACATGAGAACTTCGCGAAGATGATCTAGGTGCTCCCTACAATATGCTCGTCTTTCTAATTGCGTTTCCCCTTTGATTGGCGGTACTCCGCCTGTAATAATACGAAGCGGTTCCCCCGCTACATGTGCGTCAATTGTTGTGTACGTTTTACTAATATTCATTTCTTGTCCCTCCGTTATTTATATTCTCTTTACTTTTTATTAGCAAATACCGTGCCAACTCATAAAGCACACAATACAATTCATATTCAGTTAAAATTTTTTTACACTTTTTCAAAAAAAGTGTATCCTTTTTGCGACAAATTTGTTTGCCAGTGTCTACTTTCTTTTACACAAAACGATAAAAAAGGTGATAGAAATGAAACCATACACGGGCGAATTTGTATAAGAAAATGAAAAAGTATGAGATTATATTTAATAGAGATGAGTACAAAAACATAAAAATCTATATATGCAACATTACATATAATATAAACCAATTACTTTGCTATAATAACAAAAGCGATGCTACTCCATACATAGCATCGCTTCCACCTAGAATTTCATTATAAAAAAGCGAGGAATATTTATTATTCTTCGCTTTTTTGTTTGTTGCATATCGTTTATAGTAAAGGTACTAATTCATAACCACAAATAAATGGCTTCTCAGAACTTCCCCATTTTTTATCTTGATTTGAAAATGGTTGTTCTGAAGTTACTAGCTCAAAATATGTTGCAACTCCATATTCAGAATTTTGTGGATCTGCACTGTACCAATCACAAGGTCTACCCATTTTATCTCTAAGATAATCAGTTTTACCTGTTATTAAATATATTTCCTTTGCATTTTGTTCATAAACCGTTAACGTGCTTTTTGATTGGTCGCTAAAATAAATCCAGCCGCGATTCCCTGCATTTATATATTTTTTTATGCCTCCTGCCTCAGCAGTTCCCCCAATCCACATTGACATGGTAACTGGCGTATTATGTCTTATATATCCATCACTTTCAACCCCATCTGGCGCCTCAAAATTGATAGGTGTACCATAATACTCATTCCCTTTTGTATCCTTATGAGTCTCAGCAGTACCATAATAAGATTTGTTTTTATATTGAATTGCATAATGCCAACCCGCATACTTCTCATAAGTTAATCCAAGTCTATTCTGCCCTACAGGTGCTACACGATTTTTAATAAGGTAACCATCTATAAATTTATGTACCATTATATAATCTTTAGATGTCTTGACTGGATCTCCATAAATATCAAGTATACGATTGTCCTCAGCTGCATAAGCAGAATTTGTAGGAAAAACAGTTACAATTAAACTAAATAAGAATAATAAGAACGTAAGTATAGGTAGTTTTCTTTTAACAAACATATCTGAATTCCTCCTTCTTTTTTCTACATGTCTGTATCATCTTAGCATCTAGTTTTAAGGATGTAGATAGATTCGAGAATATATGCAAAATTGCATATTGATATATTCACTTCTTCGCCATATGAATTTTACACAAAAATAGCAAAAGGTTCCTCGATTTCACCGAGGAACCCTTTGCTTGTTTCAAAAAAACTTTAAGATTTCGAAGTTGATCGTTCATTGATCGGCTGTACAGGTCGATTGTTTGTTGGGAATAATGTACGGAACTTTTCAATTTGTTCTTTTGACATCTCTATTTCTTGCTTCATTACAATCCATTGTACTCCTTCTGAACAAGGAGGGGTTGTTAATGAACCCATGTAACGAATTGACGATTGATCGTAAGGAAGAAGCTGTTTGACATCAATCGTGCGCTGCATATCATCTTTTGTATTTTTTGTTTTCGGCAGATTGTCCCACATTGCTGCAAGTGCTTCATTTTTTCGTCCTTCTTTAATCATCACACCAACTACCGCTAGTTCTTTTTTATCATTTTGATGAACGAAATGCACTTCCATATCTGTATTTTTTTCATCAAATTGATGTTCACTCGGTGTATGGAAATGGAACTGTTTTAATGTGTAACGATTCCCTCCAAGCGTAAGATAGTTAGTAGAATCGTTAGCCTTTCCTTCAATACTGTGACCATTATTTTCAACAGAAAATGCTGTTGGTTGATAATGCAGTTCAAGTGGCTTAGAAGTATCGTTCGACGATTTCACTTGATCCGTTTTAATATCTACCGGAGATTGTTCTTTTCCATTTAGGCACATCTTGTATTCCGGCTTCAATTCTCCCCAATGTTCTGGGCCAGTAGTTTCTTCATACGACCACTGTGTATTTTTTTCCGTAGACTGGTCTTTTTTTGGTTGATCTTGTTTCGCCGCATTACAACCAATTAACGCTACAGACATTGTTAATGCAAGAGATCCGATATAGAGGGTTTTTCTACGTTTCATGTGGATATTTTGTACCTCCTAAAGTCATAGAATATTAGATTTTGTGTAACGATGTAAAAGGCTAAACAACACAGAATGAAACTATTCATTTAGGGAATAAGAAATTAATTTTGATAGGAATGAGTGGAAAACATAGGGAAAATAAATCAAAAAGAGTAGACTAATTCGGGAACTAAACATTCAGAAAAGACGATGTTTTCTGTCTACTCTCTTTGTAAGTATGATTTTACCATTAAAGATAAAACAAAACAACAAATTTATACTAAATTCGACATTTTTCGATAAAAATAAAAGCGCCCTAATTTCAGAGCGCTCCTGTTAGTTATACAATTTACTGCACTAAAATCGCACCGTAATGTCCATCGACTGTAAGAGTAACAGTTCCATTCTGTACTGTGTACGTTTTACCAGTCAGTTTATCTGTCACAACACTGCCATTTTGCATACTAAGCTGCCAAACAGGGACAGTTACGCTATGGCCGACAGAATCATTGTTAAGTGCGACTGCGATTCTGTTTGTTGCATCGAAGCGGCCATAAGAATAGATTTTATTTGTATCATCTGTTTGCAGCGTCATGAACGATCCTGTTCTTAACGCTGGGTATTGATCACGAATACTAATGAGCTTTTGTGTTAAAGCTACCGCACGATTGGAAGTAGCCCCTTGTGACCAGTCAAACGTACGGCGGTTGTCAGGATCGGCACCGCCCATCATGCCATATTCATCTCCGTAATAAATTGTTGGCGTACCAACATAAGTCATTTGGAAAATAAGTGCTAAATACGTCTTCCAAATATCGCCGCCCGCACGTTCGCCAAAACGTGAAATATCGTGATTTGATAAATGATTGCTCATCGCTTGCTGAACGTTTGTCGGATAATTCGCGCGTGTCCCTTTTAACCAGCTGTCAAACCCGGAAGTAGATATGGAAGCTGCATTGTTGCTGAAATCTTTTCCTGTAATCCACTGGGACACTGGTTGTGTAAATCCATTAAAGTTTGTTGTACTATCCCATTGGTTCCCTTGACCTGTCCAAGAATTTGCATTTCCCCAGTATTCGCCAAATATTGCTGCATTCTCGTTTACAGACTTCACAGCACTTCGGAATTCAGACCAAATTTGGTGATTCACCAAACTACCACCATTTCCTCCACCAGCATCTGCACCGCCAGCATCTGTATATTGAGGTGCATCTAATCGCCAGCCATCAATGTTATACGGTGCTTTTAAATATGTTTTTGCTACGGAATCACTATTGTTATAGATTTGATTTCTCACTGGTGAACCACTCGCCCCATAATCTAGCTTAGGCAAACTGTTAAATCCTAAAAAGCTAGCATATGTATTCGGCCAAGACTGGAAAGTATAATAACTAGACCACTGGCTAGATTGGGACTCAAAAGCTCCTAAAGAGGAAGATTGATTGTACTTATCAAACCATGGATGAGTGTCTCCGGTATGGTTAAAGACACCATCTAATACTAAATATCCTTTTTCCCCGTTTGCTGTGCTATGAACATTCGATGATAGCGTTTGCAAAGTTTCGTTTGTTCCAAAGGCAGGATCTACAGTCCTATAATCCTGTGTATCATACTTATGGTTAGAAGGAGATTTAAAAATCGGATTTAAATAAATGATGTTCGCTCCCAGCGTTTGCTTAATGTAGCCGAGTTTCTGATTGACTCCCGCCAAATCACCGCCGAAGAACACAAGATTGTTCGTATGACCAGGATCAGCATAGACACTGCTCCCCCAAGCTTTTTTCTCAGTTGATGCACCGTCATAAGTGTATGCATTCGTTTGCACATCGTTCGAGGAATCACCATTATAAAAGCGGTCAGGGAAAATCTGATACATCACACCATTTTTCATCCAATCTGGTGTTTTAAAATTCGGGATAATATAAAAATCGCCGGATGATGGTTCAGATGTAGAAGGACCGTTTGCATTATACCAAACAGAAGAAGACCCATCAGTAATTTGGAAACGATAATATTTTCGCGAAGAACTAGCAGGGATTGTTCCTTGCCAATAATCAAACGTTCCCGTAGAATCGCCGGAAACCCACGACATCGGAATGACACGGAACGATCCGTCAGCAGTATCATAGTACTTTATATTGACACCAGTAGTATCTCCTTTAAACGTCCGGAATTTCAGCGTCACACTTTGAGCAGACGTCGGTTCTGGCACGCTATCATAAACAGGACCTTGGTCGTGAAATAAACCATTCCACTCTACATTATTATCATTAGCAGCAGCATAGGCCGAAGATGAATCTGGCGTATACAGCAAGGACGTTCCTAAAACAAGTGTCGATAGTGCAATCGTTTGCATAATTGAGCGTGCTTTTCTATCTTTCTTTACTTTTCTCATCACAAACCTCCTATGAATGTAAGTGCTTTCATTTTTATTATATATATCCTACTTACC
>NZ_JBALLY010000039.1:0-14954 GCF_036963045.1 Bacillus sp. JJ864
AGTTGTAATTATATATATTCACTAAAAATGGCATCATATTGACGTTATAATATCTTTTTAAAGCTATACTCCATTTCTCCACCTAGAGCTTCAGCTGTATCACCAGTTTCTCTGAAATCATGTGTATGAATTTGTTCAAACGGACCAAAATTTACTTGCTTATAAAATTCATAACAAGGGAATCCGTCATGTGCACCTTGAATCTCAACAATACCATCTTTTTTGACATGTACAGTTAATAGGTAGTCAACAGGGGGTGCATATACATTTAATGGATTGCTAGCACTTGCACTCATTTGAAATTTGACGTCATCAGAGCTCCATACAATATCAGTGCACAAAATATCTTTTGTACTAGCTTTTCCTGTTCTTTTATGAACAGAACCATCTGGAGTTGTGATTCTTTCCGTTGTTATGCCAGTATTAGCATATGTGAAAATTTCTTTTTTATAAAAATCTATAATCACTTCTTGTTCAACTCTGGAACGCATAGCGTTTACAGCATAAGGTGTAAATTCACGTGAGTCACCTTCGAATTGGATTACGCTTCCTGTTTGAAAATCCTTTTTAGGTTCGGTCCAAGACATTGGAATAAATACACTAGCTCTAATTTTCACGATATTAGTCATGAGACACACCTCTTTAATTCTAATTTTATTTTGGGTAATTCATAACATTGAACCACCCTGCAAAACAGGTCGCCATTTCTTTCGCATAATCAATTGCTATTCCTTTAGTTTAAATAGCGATACTCTTCTGATTCATATTCATATTTATATCTATATCATCGTTTTAAAACTGTATTCCATTTCTCCAGCCAGCGCTGCTGGAGTGTCACCAGTTTTTCTGAAATCATGCGTATATATTAATTCAAATGGGCCAAAATCTGTTTGTTTATAAAATTCATAACAAGGGAACCCATCATGAGAACCTTCAATATGCATAGCACCACTTTTGTTAACACGTATAGTTAATAAATAATCAGCAGCAGGTGCTGCTGCATTTAAAGGATTGCTGGCACTTGCACTCATTTCAAAAGAAACTTCATCAGTGCCCCACACAACATTTGTACATACGATGTTTTCTATACTTGTTTTTCCCTTTTTATACTCAATAGAACCATCTGGATTTGTAATTTTCACAGTTACGATACAAGCATTTGCATGTGAGAAAATTTCTTTTTTATAAAAATCAATAATCACTTCTTGCTCTAATCTTGACCGCATTGTGTTTACAGCATATGGTGTAAATTCACGTGCATCACCAGTATATTCGAATACCCTTCCTGTTGCAGGATCTTTAATAGGTTCCAACCAAGCATACGGTGCAAATACACTCCCTCTAATTTTCACGATATTAGCCATGAGAAACCTCCATAATTTATTTCGGTGAATCCTATTTCTTTCATAATCAAAATATAGTCAACTTGATTGACCACATTATGCATAGTACAATGAAATTCGAATAAAGTCAACTTAATTGACTTTATTTAAGGAGGGTTATAGATGAATCATCAAGTAAATAGTGAATTAGATCTTACATCACTTTTGTCATTGTCTTTTAGTACATTGATTGATGAACTAAATAACAGAATGAATGAATTAGGTTTTGGAGATATTAGACCTGCACATGGTTTTATGTTTAATCGTATCATCCCTGATGGAGCGACAGGTATAGAACTAGCTGAATACTTAGGAATTACAAAGCAAGCTGTGAGTAAAATGGTGGATCATCTTGAAAAAAGTGGTTATGTAATGCGCCAAACTCATCCCACTGATAAGAGAGGGAAAATTATTATTTTGACCGAACGAGGTTGGTTAGCAGTGAAAACAAAAGATGAGATACTAACTGAGATTGAAGGGCGCTGGATTGAAAAGATAGGTGCTGAACGAATGCAATTGCTCAAAGAAGATTTAACAAAATTAGTTTATGAGGCAAATGAAGATAAATTATCACCAAGGTTAAAACCTGTCTGGTAAATATACAAGGAGACAATTTATGAAGCAGATACCCCTAAAACCAAAAACGCTATTCTTTCGAAAAAATTTTGAAAGAATAGCGTTTTTTCAGTGGATACTTCCCAAAACAACCCCTACTTCTTCAAAGACCACAGCTTCATCGCATGACTCTCTATAATATCCTTCTCCTCCTTCCTATTCGCATCTTCCTCGATTTATCCTGTCTCCACCTTACACTGCTACTGTAAGTTTTTACACAGAATATTCTGAATAAACTCGATAAATACGTATTTCCTCTTTTTCCGACAAACTTAGACAATTATAATCAACTTAAGTTTAACAATTATCCTTGGACACCACTCAACAACATTTTCTGATCCAACAGCTATAAGTACTCATTATTTAGCAACAACAGTCTATAGTTATTTATAATAAAGAGAAAAAAATAGTGTCAGTTGTACATGCTTTGGATTCTAGTGAAACACGAGATCAAAGCATGTAGAAAATGCAGCAAAATTAAATAAATAAGCCCGAGTAAAATATGATTCACACCAGCCTTTTATCTCAAAAAATAATAGATTCATATTCCGTTACCTCAGACACATTGAGTTAATAAAAAAGAAACAATCTCCATTATTAGCGATTGTTTCTCTTTTTATTAATACTCAAATGGCAAAATAGACATTAAATCTACTTCTTCCGTTTCTTCTTTAGGATTCGTTTCGGCTTCATTAGATTGAAAAGATACCCCTGTTAACATTGCGAATGCTACTAAATTTCCTACAATAAATTTTTGCATACTCTTCTCCCTCCCCACACTTTCGTTTTAAATATAGCACGGACAAATATTTGTAAAATATGCAATATTGCATATGATGTTTGTATTTTCATACAAAAGCAATTGTGTTAAAATGAATATTCCATCAAACCGTCTTAGTGGTTAGTAATCACTAGCCCCTGAGAAAAAAGCCCATTTTCTAATGGGCTTTTTCTATATCTAATCCAAGTGAATACTTTATCGTTTATTACAAGCTTTAGAACATCTAATTTCATTTTCAAAGAATTTTTGGTCATAAAAAAACTGCCCCTCCAACTGTTAGACACAACTAACAATTGAAGGGGCAGTTCAATATATTAACTCCTCTTATTTACAAATTATTTTATGAAGAAGGACACGATTACTATAATGATACACACAATCCCGCTTAATAATTGTCCGATTCCTGAGCTCTGTCCATTAATCAACAAGTTGAAAAGATTTTTTCTTGTTTGCGTTTTTCCTACGAATGCATCATATTTCTTCATTTTATATACACCCGATAAGATTAATGCCGCTCCAATTACGATAAGTATTAATTTTAAAGCCATTTTATTTTCCTCCACTTTATATATATTGAATTTTTTCTCAATCATTTTTGAGTTGTTGTTACAATCATGAACAACGCTCGCCTATCATTTCTAACAAATTTATTGTTACTTCTTATAATGTTATTATTACATTTAAACGATAAATCAACTATCGAATAATCTTACATAAAGATTACAGTTCTGTAAGAATGCAAATACACTCTCTACAAAGGTTTTTGTTATAGACACATATGTTAGGAATTTCATCTTACCTTATACTTCTTTCATTTCCCTTTCACAAATGTTACAAAAGTCTTTCATTGACTTGGAGTAACATTAGCTAAAGCATTAGCAAACTAAAATATGAGTTAAAAAAGAGAGAATTTGCTTTGCTAACTTAATAGCAATCTAATATTACCGCTGCTCTCCCAAAATTATATTTGACACCTAAGTGAATCACGAATAAAATAGTGTAAAAATACACCTTAAGAGAGGTTTGATACTATGAATCCAAAAGACATCAGTAAAAAATTATTACTCATACAATTATTTCTTTTCATACTGAACCTATTTATTTTTTCCTCAAGGATGCGATTTTTACCATGGTTTATTGAAGACAGCTTCGGTTTATTCGGAGTTTTCATTACCGGTCCTTTATTATTATTTATCGGTGTAATCATGACCTATATTAGAAAAAGAGACGCTCATTGTATAACGAGAACGAAACAAGCTATTCCTTTTCTTGCAGCGGTTTTTTCAATCTATATTATTACAATCTCATTCACAGATTTCGTAAATATCGTAGCACTTGTATTTACTGCTCTATTGGTTGTGATTACTGTCGTACTTGTTATACAAGATTTCCTTAAATCTAATAAATAGTAAAAAACAAATCGTTTTACCATTTGATATAGACTGCAATTCTGAAACAATTGATCAGAGGGCTTGATGTTTATTAATATAAGCAATTAAGGGTTGTGACACATCAGCATCAAGTTAAGAAATTCTTGATTGCCCAAAACGAAAAAAGTTAACCCTTACAGTTAATTAAGTGTAAGGGTTAACTTTTTATTTAGCGTTACTTTAAATCTTTAACTTGATATGCATTACTTTCGACACTTTCATATGAGATGCAGGAAGAACTCACGTTTCTGCGATCAGTAATACATTCTTCTATAAGCTTTTTCAATTAAAGCTCCTTTATTTGCTTTGTCAGTTCTTTAAATCTTTTATCAAGTTCCATGTATGCTTTATCTTTAGGAGTTAAAAAGCTGAGTTTTCCTAAAACTTCTTGCCTTTCTGTCATTAATAATAATATTGTAGCATGGTAATGTTGCAACGTACAGTTTAGACAAATTATTAAGCGTAGAAAAAACTCATTTGTTATATGCGGCGGCTGAAAAATTGCCTGTTTTGAATAAACAACAAAATTTTTATCACTATACAGAAATTAAAAAGAAGATAACTCTATATTGAACTGTCCCCCTATAAAATGGATAGTTTAATAAAAAACCATAAAAACCCCGAATCATGGACTTTTTTTAAGTGTCCACGATTCGGGGTACAGTTCAAATCATGCTTTTGAGACCTTTTTATTTGAATTTAAAATATTAAGGATAAGTAATTGTAAAGTCAATTATTACATAGTCGTCCTCAGCATCCGGTCCAGTAAATTTAACTTCAGTATCACCTGGTCCAACATCTACTGGATTATTTGGATCAGCAAGAACATCATCTGCACTTGTGCTATCATCTTCTTTGACATCCCCATAGAAAGTATAGTTGCCACTACCAGGTGCGTAAAATTCTACGTTATTTATTGGTGCTTGTTCTTGTCGGTTTCCATCATTCGGTTTACTCCATATTTGAACTTCATTAGACTTTAAGACTTTCTCGGGTACGTCATTAGAATAAAACTTAATCCATCCGTATGGTTCTATTTCAGTGCCAGGATCGCCAATTTCATATAGATAAACTGTTCCATTCATAATAAGTCTTTTCCAATCTTGAACATCTATATTTTGTTGGTTATACCATAAAGCCACTATTGCTTTTACATTTGTGTTATTCTTATAAATAGCATTAACCTGAATACGAGAAGTATTCGCAAAGCCAGATCCAGCGTTATATTCAGTAAAGTTTACCTTTTGACTTCCATCATTCCCTGTTTCATAACGTGTTCCAGTTCCATAACTTTTCCCATCTACTACTACTTCATAATTACAAACATATTCAGGATCTAATTTGAAATATACAGCATTTATATGACCATTACCATCTTGCTGCCAATGATCAAGTGTGTGTGCCTTTTGAATTACTTGCTCAGTTATATTGCTAGTTAATGATACGAATTTTGTGATCGTAATATCATCAAAATAAATATCTCCATTGTTAGAGTTTATATAAACTTTATTCGCAATAGAGACATCATCAAGAACTGTAAATTCAAAATCAAATCTTTGCCAATCTGTAGTTAATGTAAAATTATCGTATCTTTTATGATTACTGTCATTATTCATGACTCCCATCTCGATGGAAGTATTTTCATTAATAGCTTTTACATATAGACTTAAAACATACTTACCATAAGCCTCTAATGGAGAAGTCAGAGTACCAATAGCATTCGTGCCTTTTAAACATCCCCCTTCGACTCCAATACTATCTTGATGTGTTGCGCCTGACCAGGTAATGCCGTTACTTGTAACACTTGCAGAACCGTTACAATCAAAGCTAACACATGGAATCTTTATTAAAATGTTCATACCTTTCTTTAATAACAAATCAAACATTTTTTTATCTGGATCGTTATCCATTTGATTCTTGAAATCATCAGCTGTATCTTGATCATAAATCATTTGTACAAGTTCTTCGCAAATTGGAATGTTTTTATAGAACTGTTTATCTCCATCAATTGTTGTTAAGAAAACGATTTGTATCGCATCACCTAAAGTAATTTCTGGTGTACTGTCGGTTGAATCATTGTAATTTCTTGCTGCTACTCGTCTCTCTAACACTTCATCTCCAGTATCTAGAATTAAACATGCTGTACACGCTTCAATTTCTGTAAAGTAGCCTGTCCAAGACTCGGCGCCGTCGTTTACATTCCCACTCGTTTGTGTAGTTTCTATCATCATTTGCTCTCCAGATTGAAGCTTCATGAAACTATCATAATGAATGGTAAAATCCTTACCAGCTCCTACTTCAGTTAATGCAATAGGAGATAAGCTCATATCTGGATAAGTCCCTCCAGGAGTTAAAGAATTGCCAATATAATTAGGTTGTGCTGTAACTGTCATAATTGTGTCATCATCTATAATAAAATTATTTGTCGGTGTAACTTGATAAATAGGTGCTGAACCTGTATTAAAATAGCGGACGTTCGCATTTATATAGGCAGAGTCTCCTGTGTTAATGTGCACTTGTTTTGTATTACTATTTTCCGTAGTATTTGTGGTAGAAGTAGTATGAGAAAACCCTCCGATAATATGACCGGTGAATTTTGGGTCTTTACCACCTTCTGCCCCAGCATCTATTGATACATTTCCAGTATTCGATTCGGTCTTACTGGTAGAAGTAGAGTTCTCTTGAGAATTTGTATAATCTGCATTTACAGACAGAATCAGCTTTTCCATACTAACTCCGACTTTAGGATAAGCTGCTACTAATGGATTTCTAGTTTCCAAAGAGTTTGCTCGATCCATTTGTCCAGTTACTTTTTCTAAGTCTGTATATGGGTCACCAGCTGTACTTGCTTGTTTAGGGTTAGAGACGTATTTTGTATATGTTCCTTCATAAGTGGAATCCCATTTGATAACATTTGTGCCATCAAACGTATAACCATTTATCTCCCAATCATCTAATATTCCATCATTATCAGTATCAGTAGTCTCATCCGTTACATCACCAAATAAACTTGTTTGCGGATAAAATTCTGTATTTTTAAAGTCAGGTGCTAACAAACATTTTTGAGGTACGACTTCTTTTGTACCCGAATATGACCAGAACAATTTACAATTTACAAATGGAGTATGAGCTTTTTCGAAGCGACATTCCATTCGAATTTGATAAGTTCTTCCCTTTTCTAATGTGATTTTTCTGCCCATTACAATGAGTTTGTTATCAATTTGAATTAAAATTTCATAATTCAATGGGCTAAAAAAAACATATTCATCTGTTTTTTCAGGTTTTAAAAACCCTAACCATCTAGCAGATTGAATGCGTTTACTCTGAACTCTAGGTAACGATGAGATATTTTCTTTTTCTAAGGATAAATTACTATTTGTTTTTTGTGTGATTACTAGAAGATCATTAAAGTTTTGTCCTTCAAAATAAAAGCCTAATAAACCATTACTAGAAAAAGTATTTGTACTTTCTTTTTCAGCGATTTTTAATTCGTCTTTCATTTTTCAGCCCTTCTTTCAATGATAATAGTAAAATCTCTATTATTATAACAAACATAAGGATTAAATTGTATAAAATAGAAAAAATTAACAAAGAGTCCATATTTATTATACGTAAGGTGTAATACATTAAATTAGAAAAAATATCCATATGACAACTAAAGAACAATTGATGACTATTAAAGTGACAGGATGAGTTATGCATGAGCTGTAAGCTTTAAAATGAGGGGGCTATATTATGTGATGTAAGTCATTATGACGGAATCATTGATTGGGAACAAGTAAAAAAACGATCCTAATCAAGTAGACTTTATGATAACTAAAATAACAGAGGGTTCCGAACAAGGCAGTGATGATGTAAATTTACGTGACCAACCTTCTATTGATGGAAATATCATTCGGGTATTGCATCATAACGAATCATATTAAGTGTACTATGAAGAAAATGATTGGTTAAACTTAGGTGGTAATGAATTTATTTATTATGAATCGATCCCTTCATGTTCTTGAACTTTTTTCATAAAATAGAATTAATTAAATTTTAAAAAGGCATCCATAATGGAGCTGCTGAAAAAGAACCTGCCTTGAGTAAGCAAAAAATTTTTTATCACTATATAGAAATCAAAAAAGCAGATCCCACTATATAGTAGGAAGTTATCTGCTTTTTTGATTTTAAATTAACGATAGTGCGTGTATTTCTTCCATTCTTAAATCGGTAAATGTTGCAATCTCTTCTACATGCACACCACGAATGAATTATATTTTTCCATGTTCAATACCTTCTTCTCCTCCCTTATTACGTGCATAAACAAACTTCGCCGCCTCATACTCTTTACGGAAAGAAGAATCTTGATTCATCCACGCCCACTTATCCATTACTTTTGCTAATATAAGATCTTGTTTTAACACAAACCCCTCCAAGGTTTGTGTTAAATAACCTTGTCCATTATCTAGCCTAAAAAGACAACGGAAGCTCTTCCAATGATCGCATGAGATAATTCCCTTTCCACTTTATTTTCCCTTTCTCACCTTGCATCTGTATATTGGGTTTGCGACGTAATAATGTAGAAATGGCAACCTTTGCTTCTAAGCGGGCAAGCGGGGCACCAAGACAAAAATGATTACCGTGTCCAAAGGCAATATGACGGTTATTCTTTCTTGTAATATCAAAAACATCCGCATTTTCAAATACTTTTTCATCACGGTTAGCGGAGGCTATGGAAATAATAATTCTATCTTTTATGTTTATATTTTCGCCATGCAATGTAAACGGTTCTGCCGCCCAGCGCAACGTAGTTAATTCAACTGGACTATAAAATCGTAACGACTCTTCAATTGCTGAATCCATTAAATTTAAATTTTGCCTAAGCATTTGTAACTGAATGGGATGTTCAAGCAAGACAAACATCATATTTGTAATTAGATTGACTGTCGTTTCATGTCCAGCAACGATAAGTAACATAATTGTCGAATATAATTCCGTTATACTTAATTTTGCTCCTTCATTTTCAGCCTGTATTAATAAACTTATTAAATCATTTTGGGGATTTTTTCGTTTTTTATCGGTTAAGTATTGTATATATTCCCTGAATTCTTCTAGTTGTTTTTTATTTTCTTGTAAACTTTCTGGTGTATTTGGAGAGTCAATAATTGCCTGTGACCAAACTCTAAATTTATGTTGATCTTCTTGAGGAACACCGAGTAATTCACTAATTACGATAATAGGTAAGGGGAAAGCGTAATCGCTTATAAGATTCATAGAATGATTAGATTCGACTTTATTTAATAAAGTATCAGCTATATGCTCGATTCTATCTTCAAGTTGTAAAATCATTTTGGGGGTAAATGCTTTTTGAACAAGTGATCGTAAACGACTATGATCCGGAGGGTCTGAGTTTAGCATATGTTTATTTAAATATTTCCTATTTTCTAGTGAAAAAGGCGCTTTTGCTTCTTCATCTTTCGGAAACACATTTTCAACATTTTTCATTAATCTCATATCTTTTAATAAAGAGATGGCATCTTCGTATCTTGTAATCAACCACCCTTGACTTTGTTCTCCTATCGATAAAGGATAAACAGGATGAGAAGTACGTAATTCCTTATAAAGATTGTATGCCTCATGTTTAAACGCTGACGAAGTTAATTGTGTTTCTGACAATAAGTTACATTTCAATTCACTTTTGAAAGACATTACTATAACCTCCATCTTAGTAAAATTTAGGTAGCAGCACTCCCTAGGTTTTATTATAGCTCATTAATAATCAACTAGATAAAAGAAGATTCAGACAAATATTACTTTGCATGATAAAATAAAACAAAAAAACGTTAAGATATTCCTTTAGAGTTTTTATATCAAATAGAAATGCATAGAAACATCCACACAATAAAATTAGCCTCTTTTTTACAAGAAAGCTTACAAACTTTAACTTGATAGACAGTAATATTACCAAAAGTACTAGAAATAGTATAAGTACCCTTACACATTCATTAACAATTTAATAGACTGAGAATATAAAGTAATATAGTACCTCAAAAAATTAAATAAACGAATTAGGAGTGTTATATCATGTCATTTGGAATTGATGTGAGTCACCATGAGGGGAACATTGATTGGAATGAAGTAAAGAATGATCCGAATCAAGTAAACTTTATGATCGCAAAGGTAACAGAAGGTTCTGAACAAGGTACCAATTTTGTCGATCCGACCTTTCAATACAATATCAATGGTGCAAATAGTGTCGGCATCCTAACAGGAGCTTACCACTTTTTTCGAGCAATCTCTGTGAATGATGCAAGACAAGAGGCTGCTTTCTTCATTAAAAATTTACAGAACGTCACATTAACTGCACCTGTATTTGTCGATGTAGAAGTCAATGATGCAAATTTAGATCCAGATACTTTAACAGACGCTGTAAATGCATTTTTAACAGAATTAAAAAATGCAGGTTATACAAGTACCGGCGTTTATAGCAATCTATATTTCTTTCAAAATAGCTTAAACCCTTCACGTTTACAAAATACTTTATTGTGGGTTGCACGTTATAGTGACCGAGGGCCAGGAATGGATTGCGATATTTGGCAATACACAGATACCGGAAGTATACAAGGAATTAATGGGAATGTCGATTTTAATACATCCTATGTAGATTTGGCCATCGGTAATAATAATGGACCTAGCAGCTCCTATATAGGAATTGCTACAATCGCAGGCGATAATGTGAATTTACGAGATCAACCTTCTATGAATGGCAATGTGATTCGGACATTACATCATAATGAAGCTTATAAAGTATATTACGAACAAAACGGATGGTTAAATTTAGGAGGAAACCAATTCATTTACTATGACGCTAGTTATATAGATTATGAATTACTTTCTTCATGTTCCGATTGTTAAATAGTGGACAAACTCTAAGCAGTATATGAGTAGGGCAGCGGAGATATGTATATCTCTCCGCTGCCCTACTCCTTTTTACTCTATACCTTCTGCAACTGCAATATCATTTTCTAGATTTTCTCTTGATAATTCAGCTTTCATGAAATCAGCTGTTTCTGGAAGCGCTAAATGTAAGTGCGCTTTTTGGCATATTTGAATTGTACAGTTTTCAACAACAAAGTCAAAGACGTGTCCGCCACCGCTTCGTTCATCGTCAATATAATGCAAGTGAAAACCAGCTACTCCAATACCTTGTGCATAATCTGGTGTCCAAAATCCTGTCATTGTACCCGTTGTATGAGCGAAAGAAAAAATCGGCTGTGATTTTGTCACCTCTACAATCGGTGTATACGGTTTTTCTTGACGCGGAACGGTTCTTGTTCTTACTTCACGAAATGTTCCGTCCATACGAATCGCATAAAATAAATTTTTGCTTGGCATTAATTCATGTAATAACGCTTCTACTTCTTCGCGATTCATCGGGTGTTCGATTGTATAGCTCATTTCTTTTTCAAAAAATGTTACAGTCGCAAATGGTGTTGTTTCTTCATCATTTACAATTTCTGCTGAACCATCAGAGCGTAGATGATAAAACTCTCCATCGAAGGCGATCATTTCACCATCCAATTGATCGAACGTGCCGATTCCGAAATCCCCATGTTTTTTTAATTGATCAAAACGAATAATTCCATCATATATACCATCTAATAAAGCAATCATTGTCGATGCTTGATACACTTCATTATTCGTTTTTGTTTTTTGTGCATCAATTTCTAATAATTGTGCAACGCTCATGTGTATTCTACTCCTTTATCATTAGTTTAATTGGTTTGGTAATAGTTTTTCACCTAACTTAATGTTGTCACGGTAATCGATTGGAATATCGACAATGACTGGTCCTTCCGCTTTCATTGCTTCTTTCAAGACATCTTCTAACTCTTCAGGTGCATTTACTCGCAGACCAATTGCGCCGAAACTTTCTGCGTATTTCACAATGTCAACATCACCGAATTCTGTACCTGATGTTCTACCGTATTTCATCACTTGTTGGAATGCAACCATATCATATGCGCTATCTCTCCAAACAAGATGAACAATTGGTGATTGTAAGCGCACTGCCGTTTCTAGTTCCATTGCGGAGAATAAGAAACCGCCGTCTCCAGAAACGGACACAACTTTTTTCCCTGGTTCTACTAATGTCGCTGCAATTGCCCAAGGAAGTGCCACGCCTAATGTTTGCATACCGTTGCTAAATAGTAATCGACGTGGTTCATAAGAACGGAAGCATCTTGCCATCCAAATATAATGCGAACCGACATCACATGTAACAGTTGTTTCATCATCGATTAAAGAACGAAGTGTACAAGTCACTTGTAGCGGATGAACAAGGCCTTGCGAATCACGATTCGGTATTTCTGCCTGTTTCGATAATTTTGCACGCAAGCGGTCTAAAATAGCTTCTGATTTTGTTGATAATATAAGCTTCGGTAATCGATCGGCAATGCTGTCTACCGTTAACGCAATATCGCCAACTAATTCACAAGTTGGTTGATAATCATGGTCGATATCTGCTTGATGATCATCAAGATGAATAATCGTTCTATCCCCTTGTTTATTCCAGAATTTTGGGTCGTATTCAATTGGATCATAGCCAATTGATAAAACAAGGTCTGCTTCTTCTAGTAAAATATCTCCTGGTTGATTTCGGAACAAACCAACGCGTCCAAAGAAATGATCTTCTAACTTGCGTGAAATCGCTCCAGCTGCTTGATATGTTTCCACAACGGGCAACTGTGTATCAGTAATTAACTTACGAACAGCTTTTGTAACTACATCTGTGCTTGCTCTCATGCCAAGTAAGATAACTGGTAATTTTGCTGATTTTATTTTTTCTACGACAGCTTCAATTTGATATGTGGGAGCGATACCAAGATGCGGCTTAGAAAGTGCACCGATAGATGAAACAGTTGTTTCAGCAGTGATAACATCTTGCGGAAGGCTAATAAATGTTGCTCCCGGATTTGTAGAAGTTGCACTGCGAAATGCATTTGTAATTGCTTCTGGTATACTATCAGGATGTTCTATTTCTACACTATATTTTGTGATTGGTTCGAATAATGCAGCATTATCCATAGATTGATGCGTACGTTTTAATCGATCTGTACGCGGTACTGCTCCTGCTAAGGCAACAACAGGATCACTCTCTGCATTCGCAGTAACAAGACCTGTCGCCAAGTTTGATGCTCCAGGCCCTGATGTTACAAGACATACACCTGGTTTTCCTGTTAATCTTCCAACGGCAGCGGCCATAAATGCTGCATTTTGCTCATGACGACAAACAATTAATTCCGGTCCACGCTCCTGTAATACATCAAATACAGAGTCAATTTTTGCACCTGGAATACCGAAAACATGTGTAACTCCTTGTTGAATTAAACAATCCACAACAAGGTCCGCTCCTTTTGTTTTTGTTTTCACGTTGCTTGCCTTTAATTCTGTACTCAAACAAATCATCCCTTTTTATCAAATTTGTATGTAATAAAGCCTTTTTCTTATTTCACTTAGTTAATTAATGAAGTGAAATAAGATTCGTTGATTATTATACTACAAATGGATTGTTTTTCCAATAATATAGATTTAACATTATTTAATTAAGAACATTTGAAAACCCTTACATAAATTTGATATATTGAAATAATTTCAAATATATATTTTCCCATTCATTCGACATATTAAAAATTACTTATTTTAGGGAAAACGAACTAAACATTCACTTAAAATTCACATAATCCAAAAGATACATGAATTGGAAGGTATACAAGGAACGCTATTTAATACTTAAGTAGTAAAAAGCACCTTTACTTATGAAATAATTAAATCATAATGACTATTTATTTTTAGGGTATATAAACCTTATCTAGTCCAAAACCATCAAATTTTTCACTAATTTTCGGATGAAATCCTACTCACGGACATACTAAAAACAGCAATGCCTAGCTAATTTTAATAACTAGGCATTGCTGTTAAACACACATACATTACTTCTGTCTATTTTTATCCAATAAAAGCATCTCGATAGAACTTTTTCAATACAAATTTTTCTAAACTTGATGGAAACGTAGCACGTCACAACATCTTTTGAAACCTATACTCCATTTCTCCAGCTAAAGCTTCTGGCGTATCGCCCGTTTCTCTGAAATCATGTATATAAATTTGCTCAAACGGTCCAAAATTTACTTGCTTATAAAATTCAAAACAAGGAAATCCATCGTGTGCCCCTTGCATCTCGACAGTACCATCTTTTTTGACATGCAAAGCTAATACATAGTCAACAGAATGTGCATGTACATTTAATGGTTGGCTAGCACTTGCACTCATTTGAAACTTGACGTCATCAGACCCCCATACAATATCAGTGCACAAAATACCTTCTGTACTAGCTTTTCCTGTTCTTTTATGAGCGGAACCATCTGAAGTTGTAACTCTTTCTGTTGTGATACCAGTATTGGCATATGTGAAAATTTCTCTTTTATAAAAATCTACAACTACTTCTTGTTCAACTCTAGAACGCATAGCATTTACAGCATAAGGAGTAAATTCACGTGCGTCACCTTCAAATTGAATTATGTTCCCTGTTTGAATATCCTGCATAGGTTCAGTCCAAGGCATTGGAATAAATACACTCGCTCTAATTTTAACAATATGAATCATATAGAACCTCCGTATTATATTGATTCTTACTAGGAATGTAGCTAACACACTAACATAAAACTTATTTTAAGGGCTATTTGTACATGCCCATCAACTTAA
>NZ_JBALLY010000040.1:0-38983 GCF_036963045.1 Bacillus sp. JJ864
CTGGACAACGATTCTCTCTAAATCTTGAGGTGGGGGTCTTACTGCCCACGAATAGCGGGATAAAAACCTTATTTATTTATGATACGGTTCATTACGATTAATTCGAAATGCTCTATACACCTGTTCTAACAGTACCAAACGCATCAACTGATGAGGCAACGTCATTTTCGAGAACGACAATGACTCATTGGAGCGTTTCATCACTTCTTTACTTAATCCAAGCGATCCACCAATAACAAATGCCACTTTGCTCTTTCCATATGTAGCAAGACGGTCTAAGTTTGCAGCGAGTTCTTCTGATGATTTTTGTTTTCCTTCAATTGCTAATGCAATGACATGCATATCATCAGAAATTCTATCTAAAATACGAATTCCTTCTTTTTCTTTTACCATTTGCATTTCTGCTTCACTTAAATTTTCTGGTGCTTTTTCATCTGGTAATTCAACAACTTCCACTTTCGCGTAAGAAGATAATCGTTTTAAGTATTCTTCAATACCCTGTTTTAAATATTTTTCTTTTAACTTTCCGATTGAGACAATTAAGATATTCACATGTACTCCCCACCTTACAAACAAGTTATCCACAGAAGTTATCCACATATCCACATGCATCATCCACATATTGTGTGGGAATCTGTGTTCGACACAACATATATCGCCTTATTTTGACAAAATTCACATGTTTTTTTCTCATCTTCTCCGTTATCCACACTGTGGATAACTGGAGCTACTTCACATTCATCCACAATGATATCTAGCGCTAACTCTACATGTTCTAAACAACAAGGTAACTTCATAATTTCACCTCACTTATCCACAATAGAAAACAGGAGGGGCCGCCTCCTGTTTTAATACTGCTGACTGCCTAATTTTACAGTTGTTGTTACTCGTTTTGTCCCACGATAATATGTAATCGTCATTTTATCGTCAATTTTCTTATTATATAGGACTTTTCGGAATGCAATAATATCTTGAACTGTTTTTCCATCAACCGCTACAATGACATCATATTCATGTAAACCTGCATCACTACCTGGCGATGGACTTTTTACATCTAAAATACATACACCTTCCGTTACATTGGCTGGTAGATGCAATGTTTTCTCCCAATAATAAGTAGGAATTTCATTTAAAGATCTAAGCTCAACCCCAACATAAGGTCGTCTTACTTTCCCATACTTTTCGAGCTCATTCATCACAGGGACAGCTCTTGCAACAGGAATTGCAAGTCCAATTCCCTCTACCTCTTTTGCAGCAATTTTCATGGAGTTGATGCCAATAAGTTGTCCTGCTTCGTTTACAAGAGCTCCGCCACTATTACCAGGATTAATAGCAGCATCTGTCTGTAATACTTCTACTTGCCAATCATAATGTCCATCTTGATCTAAATCAACCGGTACAATGCGTTCATTTGCTGAGATAATCCCTTGCGTTACAGTACCTGAAAATTGTAAACCAAGCGGATTTCCGATTGCAAGTGCAGCTTCACCACGTTTTACTTTCGTAGAATCACCAAGTTCAATGACCTTTTTCGCATATTTTTCTTCAATTTGTACGACAGCTAAATCTGTCACAACATCGGTTCCTAAAATTTTTCCAGGAACTTTTTTTCCATCACTCAAACTTACTTCAATGCGATTTGCTCCTGCTACAACATGATTATTTGTTACAATATATGCGTTTCCTTTTTCCTTCTTGTAAATTACACCAGATCCTGTTCCTGCTTCTGAATCTGCCTCTGAAAAATTATCACGCTGAATGTTAATAATACCAACCACTGCTTCTGAAGCGCGGTCAACAGCCTTAACAAAGCCATCTCCTGTATTCACAACTTGAGGAGTAGACTGTGCTATATACTGTTTCTCTTCACTTGCTTCTGTTTCTCTTATCGTAGTCCAACCTAATTTTGAAAACGTAGGAATAGCAAAAGCAAATAATGTAGCACCAATGACAGTTCCGGCTACAACAGAAATAAGAATATGTTTATGCTTTTGTTTTCTTTTTCGTTTCCTCTGAACATCTTCTTCATCAATAAAGGACATTTATGCTCACCTAGCCTTCCGAAAGCATTTATATTCCCCTTTATTGTTTACCAAAATGAAGAATTATACGTATTGAATTTTAGTTGGCATTTTCGGGTCAGTATCGTGCAGTTGGAACGCTTCTCCTACAGCAAGTCCTCTTTCTTCAAGCACTTGCGCAACAGACATACGAGCAAGTTCTTTCATATTGTTATCTAAACTAAGATGAGCCAAATATATATGCTTTGTTTCATCTGTAATTACATCAGTCATTGCCAGAGCTGCATCTTCATTACAAACATGCCCTACATCACTTAAAATTCTTCGTTTAACACTCCATGGATAACGTCCCATTCGAAGCATTTCAACGTCGTGATTACTTTCAAACACAAAAGCGTTGGCTCCCTTAATAACGCCTTTCATTCGGTCACTAACATACCCCGTATCTGTAATAAGCGCTAACTTTCTTCCATTATGATGAAACGCATAAAACATTGGCTCCGCAGCATCATGTGAAACGCCAAATGATTCCACTTCAATATCTCCAAATGTTTTCACTTCTCCAATCGAGAAAACAAACTTTTGGTCCGCTGGAATATTACCAACTAAATGTTCCATTGCATTCCATGTTTTCTCATTTGCATAAATGGGTAAATGATACTTACGGGCTAACACACCTAACCCTTTAATATGATCACTATGTTCATGTGTGACAAGAATACCAGATATACTATTTATATCTAATTCAGCTTGCTGAAACAAAGCTTCCATTGCTTTTCCACTCAATCCCGCGTCTACTAATAACTTTTCACGCTCTGTTCCTACATACAGTGCATTTCCCGTACTGCCGCTTGCAAGTACACTAAAATGCAAACTCATTTAGCCTCACTCCATTGCTCAGTTTCCTTGTTGTCCTTACCTAATTGAATAATTTGTCCTTCTACCGCATTTACAAAGTAATCTATTTTGTCTGTATACAAATTCCATGTTGGAACAAGAACTTGCACATTCGAAGAAGAAGGAGCTACCACTGTTGCATATCCTAATTTTGCCCCTTTTATATAGCTTCCTTGCTTTAATTCATTTTTCGTATACAACGTTTCTAGTGCATTTCGGGCAGAAATAATATCCAATTCTTTATTCCGTTCTCCCATTTCTTTAAATTCATACAGCATTGTTTGTGTATACGATATAATTTCCTTCTTTTCATTTAACTCAGCAACAATCATCCCATGTTGATTATAAAAAAGTGGTTTATCTTTATATTTTTGAAAAAAATAAACTCTCGACCCTTCTACTTTTCCTGTAGCACTGTATTTTTGTCCATCAATTACATAAGAACGTAGAAATTCACTATAATTATCACTTGTTGTTGCTTTTGCATTCCAAAATGGTTCTTTAAGTTTACTTACAAGTGTACTTGGTTCTTGTAAAGACACCGTTTGATTTTTTAAAGAATGTATATCTTCATCGGAAAAAACTTTATTTTTCGCCATAATATACATATCTTTCGTCGGTTCTTTCGGAAAATTATCAGATGTAATTTTATCTGCTTTCATTTGTTCTTCAATATTTGTTTCTGTCGTATACTCAAGTTGATTACTATCTTGTTTTTGCACGAACTGAAAGACAAGGAAGAGATCTAAAATGAAAAAGGTAACAATAAAAATTGTTTTAATCCTATTCCAATCCAATGAGCTCTCCCCCTTTCTCTTCGCTCCACTCTAGAACTTTATTGTCTTCACCGTACACAACATACCAAATAGGTTTTAAATTTACTGCAGCAATATTTTTCCCATCTGTCCCCGACTCTGGTGTAAGCTTATATCCTAATCGAATATCCTGAATTAATTTCATATCCACATTTTTCTCTAAAGATTGTATAACTGTCTTACCATCCGCAAGAGAGATTGTTTGGTCATCACCATACTTTAATGATAGATTAAATAATGGACGCTTATAGGAAATTAATTCTTCCGCTCCCCATACTTCTTCTAACGTTGCCATACCACTTTCATTAAATACAGGTAAGCTATCAACATATAAACGATATGTTGTTTGTCCTTTTTTAGAGTTCATATAATCAAAACGATAAGAATCCGTTAAACCACCATGACCATTAATAAAATCAAAACTGCGTTGAGCAAGTGCATTTCCATATAATGTATGTTTTTGATCTGATACAGCTGAATTCGTGTACTGCAGCATTTGCTTTTTCTTTAATACTTGCATGAGGCGAATTCCATCTGTATATGTGTTTTCACGTTCATCAGATACTTTTTTTACATAACGAGGATCTGTAAATAATGCATTGATGAATATATCCTCGGATATGTTACTTACTAAATAACCCATACTTTGCATATCCGTTTTCGTATCTGGTAAAAATATCTCTCTCGTATCACTTAATGTGTATTGAGAGTAGTCCCTCGCGCTAGCTGCAAATTGATCACGTGCCGTTTCAAGATCTCGAAGTGGAATTCCTTTTAATACCATATAATATACCTTGCGATTTTCATACGAAATAAAATATACAGGAATATTACCATCGCGACTTTTTTGTAAATCAATCATTATACGATTAAAGCTATATGACTCTGAGATTTTTTCTTTAATTGTAAAAACGCCTCTCATAGAATCCAATGGCATATGTGTAGGAAAAATCATTTCAATCTTGTTTTTACCACGAACAAAGGAGAAGAATTGCTGTTTTGGGATATCATTTGATATATCTTTAAAATCGGACAATTCTCCTCTTTCCAGTAATTTATATAATGGGTCAATACTATCTATATTTCCGCTTCCAAGATGCGTATTCTCTTTATGAAAAAGAACTAGAGAAGGCAAAATTACATTCGCAAGGCTCTTCTGTTCTCCCTCTGTATTGTCTTGTAAATATTTCGCATTTTGCAATTTACTAGAATCAGGTACATAGGTCCATAAATTAAAAGTAAGAAATACACTAATAACAACCAAGTTAATTAGCAAGACTGATTTTAAGTTCTCAATATTCATTCCCAGTCATCCTCTTCTTCCTTTTCCATTGGAAGCGTAAAATAAATGGTCGTCCCTTTTCCTTCTTCACTTTTTGCCCAAATCGAACCGCCGTGAGCTTGAATCATTTCCTTGGCAATTGCTAGACCTAATCCTGTCCCGCCCAATTTGCGTGAACGCGCTTTATCAACGCGATAGAAACGTTCAAAAATCTTATCAACGTTCTCTTTCGGAATTCCCATTCCTTGGTCGCTAATGCTTATTTCTAACATATCTTCTCTTTCCCGTAAACGATATGTTATTGTTCCACCTTCTGGAGAATACTTTAATGCGTTTGAAATAATGTTATAAAGAACTTGTGTAACTTTATCTTCATCGATCTCAATAAAACGTGTTCTCTTAGAAAATGAACGTTTAAAAGATACATTCTGCTCTTTTGACATTTCAAAACGATCAATGATATTACTAAAGAACTGTGTAAAGTCTACCCATTCTTTCATTAAACGATATTCTGTACTGTCTAATTTTGAAAGTTGTAGCAGCGCATTAACAAGTCGAATCATTCGCTCCGTTTCTTCTTGTGTTACTTGTAAGAACTGCGGCGCAATATTCGGATCTTGCCACGCTCCTTCACCCAATGCCTCCAAATAGCTTCGCATCGTTGTTAATGGTGTACGAAGTTCATGAGAAACGTTTGCCACAAACTCACGGCGTTCCCCCTCAATTCGCTCCTGTTCCGTTACATCATATAATACAGCGATGAAACCATTTACCTTTCCATTCTCTTTTTGAATAATAGAAAAGCTAGCTCGTAAAATATACGGCTCATCTCTTGTACTAAAATCTAATATAACAGAGTCTGGTTCTTCGTATAAATTATCTAATGTGTACTCTTCCTGTATGCCTAATATTTCTAAAATCGATTGATCTAATGCTGTTTCACGTGAAACGTTTAGCATTTTTTCTGCCGGATCATTTAATAAGATAATATCTCCTTTTCGATCCGTTGCAATTACTCCATCTGTCATATGAGATAATACAGACGAAAGCTTCCTTCTCTCACTCTCCGTAGAAGAACGCGCTTGCTGCAACTTCTTCGATAAATTATTAAATGCCAACGCTAATTGACCAATTTCGTCATGACCATGTACTTTTACCTTACGAGAGTAATTTCCCTTTGCCATTTCAATGGCTTGCTTTCTCATATCTGAAATGGGTCTTGTAATAGTTTGCGCTAATAAAATACCTAGCACAGCTGTTACTAATAATGCGATAACCGTTCCCGTTGCAAAGATTTGATTAATGAGCTTCATTTGTTTATAAACATCTTCCATAGAAGCAACAATATAGATTACACAAGGTTTCTTATTATTTAGTTGAGTTACTTGAATAGGAGTAGCAACAACTTGCACACGATTTTCTGTATTGCGGTCTATTTCCATTTTTTCAACAGGGTTTTTTTGCACCAAGGCTCGTTTTACCAATAAATCTGTTGTTTTTTTTCCGACAATACCTTGATTATATTGATGTGATGTTGCTAATACACGACTACTCTCATCAATGATACGAACCTCTTGAATATCAGCTTTTCGATCAGAAGCAAAATCTTCTATACTCGTTTTAAGTGCCTCTTCAAGTGTAGGATCTTTTTTATCTCTTTCTTTTGCAAATTCCTGCTTTAAATTGTAAGCAAGCAAGTTCGTTCGTTGCGTTAATGATTCTTTAAAACTCTTCACAAGATTCTTCTCTAACTCTCGAACGAAATAGACACCAATAATTTGCATCGCCATTAAAATTAATAGCATGTAAATTAATACGAACTTTAAGTGAATAGACTGAAAAAAACCAACTTTCTTCATATATTATTCCTGCTCTGGATCGCGTAAGTAATATCCCACACCACGTCTTGTTACAATTAAAGTCGGATGACTTGGATTATCTTCAATTTTTTCACGTAAACGACGAACTGTTACATCTACTGTACGCACATCACCAAAATAATCATAACCCCAAACGGTTTGTAATAAATGTTCACGCGTCATAACTTGTCCTAAATGCTTCGCTAAATAATGTAGTAATTCAAATTCGCGATGTGTTAACTCAATATTTTCTTCACGCTTTGTTACACTATATGCATTGGGATTAATCACAATCGGACCAATAACCATCTCTGCATTTTCTTCTTTTTCAGCTGCTCCTCCTTGTTGATGACGACGTAGATTCGCTTTTACGCGTGCTAATAGCTCACGTGTACTAAACGGCTTTGTTACATAGTCATCTGCCCCCAGTTCTAATCCAAGAACTTTATCAATTTCAGAGTCTTTTGCTGTTAGCATAATAATTGGCATTTCATGGTTTTTTCGTATTTCACGACAAACTTCTAAACCATCTTTTCCCGGTAACATAATATCTAATAAAACCATATCTGGTTGTTCTTCATTTGCTTTTTCAATGGCCTCATCACCATCATGAGCCATTACAATTTCAAAACCTTCTTTTTCTAAATTAAACTTTAAAATATCTGCAATTGGTTTTTCATCATCGACGACTAAAATTTTCTTTCCCATCATTTTAGTTTCCTCCTAAACGTTTAATGCCTTCCTTACAGAAAAACCTCTAGCTTCAATTGCTAGAGGCTTCTCTTCATTCTATTTTAAAAGAACTAATCTCATTTGTAAAATTGTACAATATAAAAAGGATATTAAGCGGGCCCACTTAATATCCTTGGAAGTGGCTCGGGACGGAATCGAACCGCCGACACGAGGATTTTCAGTCCTCTGCTCTACCGACTGAGCTACCGAGCCAAAACATATATATAAAACCACTAATTGTGGTATTAAACAAAAGTGGCGGTCCCGACCGGGGTCGAACCGGCGATCTCCTGCGTGACAGGCAGGCATGTTAACCACTACACCACGGGACCAAAACATAATATAAAAAAAGTGACCCGTACGGGATTCGAACCCGTGTTACCGCCGTGAAAGGGCGGTGTCTTAACCACTTGACCAACGGGCCACGAAAATAAAATGGTGAGCCATGAAGGACTCGAACCTTCGACCCTCTGATTAAAAGTCAGATGCTCTACCAACTGAGCTAATGGCTCATGTTCACCAATGTCATGTTTTCGTGACGACAGAATTTATAATATCATGAAATGTTTTCTTTTTGCAATACTTTTTGCAATACTTTTTTCATGTTTTTTTATAAAAACATGAAAAAAGAACCCATTTAACTTGGGTTCTTTTTTAATATACCGTATTCTTAAGAAAAAAACAAGATTAGATACCGTATACGTTACGAACAATATTTGTTTGGCTACGGTCTGGACCAACAGAGAACATAGCTAATGAAATACCTGTTAATTGAGACACACGTTCTACATAATGTCTTGCATTTTCAGGAAGTTCAGCTAACGTTTTTACGCCTGTAATATCTTCTGTCCAACCTGGAAGTTCTTCGTATACTGGCTCACATTTCGCTAAAATATTTAAGTTTGCTGGAACTTCATCAATAATTTCGCCGTTATATTTGTATGCAATACAAATTTTCACAGTCGGAATGCCTGTTAATACGTCGATAGAGTTTAAAGACAAATCTGTAAGACCACTAACGCGACGGGCATGTCTTACAACAACACTATCAAACCAACCTACACGGCGCGGACGACCTGTTGTTGTACCATATTCGCGACCAACTTCACGAATTTGATTACCGATTTCATCATGAAGCTCAGTTGGGAATGGACCGTCACCTACACGGCTTGTATATGCTTTACATACACCTACTACGCGTTTAATTTTAGAAGGTCCTACACCAGAACCGATTGTTACACCACCAGCAACTGGGTTAGAAGATGTAACGAATGGGTACGTACCTTGATCAATATCAAGCATAACACCTTGTGCACCTTCAAATAATACGCGGCGTCCTTCATCTAATGCATCATTTAATACAACAGATGTATCACATACGTAGTGTGCAATTTGTTGACCATATTCGAAATACTCTTCGAAAATTTCTTCTGCACTAAATCCTTCTGCATCATACATTTTTTCAAATAAACGATTTTTTTCCGCTAGGGTACGCTCAAGCTTTTCTTTAAATGCCTCACGATCTAAAAGGTCTGCCATACGAATACCTGTGCGAGCAGCTTTGTCCATGTATGCAGGACCGATACCTTTTTTCGTTGTACCAATTTTATTATCACCTTTACGCTCTTCTTCTAACTCGTCTTGCTTTAAATGATAAGGTAAGATAACATGTGCACGGTTACTAATACGTAAATTATCAGTGCTTACGCCACGATCATGTAAGTATTTTAATTCCTCAAGCAAAGCTTTTGGATCTACTACCATACCGTTTCCGATAACACAAACTTTTTCTTTATAGAAAATACCAGATGGAATTAAATGTAATTTATATTTAACACCGTTAAAAACAATTGTATGTCCTGCGTTATTTCCGCCTTGATAGCGCGCAACTACTTCCGCATGTTCAGAAAGGAAATCAGTAATTTTACCTTTTCCTTCATCGCCCCACTGTGTTCCTACAACTACTACTGAAGACATTATTCAAGCACCTCCGAAATTTTCAAACGAACTTTTCAAACAATATAATTGTACCAAAATGCAAAGAGAAGTCAATTTAAAAACGAACATTTTTTTATCTTTTATCTTTTTCGTTCGTAAGAATTCCTTCTTACTTATGTAAAACATTATTTTTTACAAACAAAAAAAGAAACACATTTTATTATAAGAAATGTGCTTCTTTTTTATACTCTCACTACGCCGACGGTGCATGTCCCTCATCAAAGCGCCGTTCTAAGTTTACGAATTTGTTAAATTCCTTCACAAACGCTAGTTCAACTGAACCTACTGGACCATTACGCTGCTTAGCAATAATAATTTCAATTGTATTTTTATTTTCTGTTTCTCGGTCATAGTAATCTTCACGATATAAGAATGCCACTATATCAGCATCTTGCTCAATACTTCCTGATTCACGAATATCCGACATCATCGGACGCTTATCTTGACGAGATTCTACACCACGAGAAAGCTGAGATAAAGCAATAACTGGAACTTCTAGTTCACGCGCGAGCCCTTTTAGTGTACGAGAAATCTCCGATACTTCTTGCTGACGGTTTTCACCAGATTTCCCGCTACCTTGAATAAGCTGCAAATAATCAATTAGAATCATTCCAAGACCATGTTCTTGTTTTAAACGCCTGCACTTCGCTCGAATTTCACTAACACGAATACCTGGCGTATCATCAATAAAAATCCCTGCATTTGAGAGACTTCCCATTGCCATCGTTAATTTCGCCCAGTCGTCTGAAGTTAAAGTTCCTGTACGAAGACGTTGTGCATCAATATTTCCTTCTGCACAAAGCATACGCATAACGAGCTGGTCGGACCCCATCTCTAAACTAAAAATCGCAACGTTTTCGTCCGTTTTCGTCGCAACGTTTTGAGCAATATTTAAAGAAAATGCTGTTTTCCCTACAGATGGACGCGCCGCCACAATAATTAAATCATTGCGCTGGAAACCTGCTGTCATACGATCTAACTCGGTAAAACCAGTTGGGATTCCTGTAATTTCACCTTTTTGATTATGCAGTAACTCAATTTTATCGTAAGCTGCTACAAGAACATCTTTAATATTTTGAAAACCTTTTGTATTCGTACGCTGAGATACTTCTAATATTTTTTTCTCAGCTTCATTTAATAGACTCTCGACATCATCTTCTCGTTCATAACCATCCGACACAATATGCGTTGCTGTCCGAATAAGCCGACGCAAAATCGATTTTTCTGCGATAATACGTGCATAATATCCTACATTGGCAGCTGTCGGTACAGCTTCCGCTAGTTCAGCTAAATAAGAAACACCGCCAATTTCTTCTAACAAATTTTGATCAGCAAGTGCTGCTGTTGCGGTAACTAAATCAATAGGCTCTCCTTTATCAGAAAGATCAAGCATCATCTGATAAATTTTTTGATGCGCCGTTCGATAGAAGTCTTCTGGCATTAGCATTTCCGAAGCTGCTGTTAACGCTTCTTGATCGAGAAAAATAGCCCCTAATACGGCTTGTTCAGCCTGAATATTATGCGGAGGGGTACGATCAGCAAATACGTCACTCATGCGCAAACCTCCTCTTCAATCTTTTGTTTATTGTTCAGTAACATGTACTTTTACTGTTGCTGTTACTTGTGGATGTAATTTCACAGTAACGTTCGTATATCCTAATGCACGAATTGCATCGTCCATTTCAAATTTACGTTTATCAAGTTTAATATTATGAGTTTTTTGTAAGCCATCTACAATTTGTTTACTTGTAATAGAACCGAATAAACGGCCACCTTCACCCGATTTTGCTTTTAATTCTACCGTTAACTTTTCTAGAGTTTCTTTTAATTCCTTGCATTTTTCAAGCTCTAATTCTGCATCTTTTTCTTCTTTACGTTTTTTCGCATCTAATGTTTTCACATTTGTATTTGTCGCTTCAATTGCAAGTCCTTGTTTTAATAAAAAGTTATTCGCATAACCGTCTGGTACGTTTTTTACTTCCCCTTTTTTCCCTTTACCTTTTACGTCTTTTAAAAAGATTACTTTCATGATTGTATTCCTCCCTCTAAATACTCATTTATAACAGATTGTAAGTTTGCTTCTGCTTCATCAATTGATATGTCTTGTATTTGCGTTGCAGCATTTGTTAAATGACCGCCCCCGCCTAAATTTTCCATAATAAGTTGTACATTTACTTCCCCTAAAGAGCGCCCGCTAATTCCAATCACACTTTCACTACGCTGTGCAATTACGAAAGAGGCAATCACTCCTGTCATTGTGAGTAATGTATCAGCTGATTGGGCAATTAATACTTGATCATAAAACCCATCACCATCTACCTTTGCAATTGCAATCCCATTTTTATAAATGTACGCATTTCGAATTGTTTTTGCAATTTGTAAATAATGGGCCATATCTTCTTTTAATAACTTTTGTACCAATATCGTATCTGCGCCATGAGAACGAAGATAGGAAGCCGCATCAAACGTACGTGCTCCGGTGCGGAATGTAAAACTCTTCGTATCCACTATAATACCCGCCAGTAAAGCTGTTGCCTCTAGCATATTCATTTTCAAACGCTTAGGCTGATATTCCAACAGCTCTGTTACAAGTTCTGCTGTAGATGATGCATATGGCTCCATATAAACAAGCAACGGATCTTCAATGAAGTCCTCACCACGGCGATGATGATCAATTACAACAACATTTTCAATCTTATCAAGTAACTTTCTTTCCATAACCATAGATGGTTTATGCGTATCTACTACAACAAGAAGTGAATCATCATTCGCAAATTCAAGGGCCTGCTGCGGTGTAATAAAGCGCGACCATAATTCCTCGTGCTGCTTAACTTCGTCCATTAAACGCTTAATCCCTTTATCAGAATCATTTTCATCTAATACAATATATCCTTCGCGCTCATTCAGCTGTGCTACTTTTAAAATCCCAATTGCAGCTCCGATTGCATCCATATCCGGTGCCCGGTGTCCCATAATAATGATATTGCTACTTTCCAACACAAGATCTTTTAAAGCGTGAGAAATCACACGTGCACGTACACGAGTACGTTTTTCTACAGGATTCGTTTTCCCGCCATAAAACTTTACTTTGCCTGTCGCTTGTTTAATAGCCACTTGATCTCCACCACGGCCAAGTGCTAAATCGAGACCAGATTGCGCCATAGCTCCAAGTTCTACTAGTGATAAATCACCAGAACCAACACCAATACTAAGAGTAAGAGGAATATTTCGTTTAGACGTTTCTTCACGCACTTGATCTAAAATATCAAATTTCCCTTTCTCCATTTGCGTTAAAACACTTTCATTTAACACAACAAAAAATCGTTCAGATGAAGCACGCTTCAAATAAGCTCCATGCTTCACAGCCCATTCATTTAGTAAAGATGTAACATGGCTTGTAATATTTGTACGCAATTGATCATCTAATCCTTGTGTTACTTCATCGTAATTGTCTAAATAGATAACAGCGAGTACTGTTCTTTGATCTTCATACATTTTCTCAATTTCTGTTTGTTCTGTCACATCAAAGAAATAGATTAATTTCTCTTCTTTCCTCGCAAACACACGAAATTTTCGATTGTTTAAAGATACAATATCATTAGCTGTTTCTCCTTTTGTAAATAAAAGTAGGGTTTCTGATAAATCATACAAGTGCCATCCAGCTAAAGAATGTTGTCCTAAACAAGAAGATAGATATGGATTTGCCCAGTCGATCCCATAATCCTTATTATATAGTAAAATTCCAATCGGCATTTGATTGAAAGCCTCATTACTTACCTTTTTTACCCTTGTAATCGTATCATTCGTATACTTTTCAACGCTTCTTTGAAATGCAAGTTCAAATTTAATAACGAAAAATAAGACAATACAAAAAACAACAAAGGAAATCATCCCCGTCATCCAATGAAAATAAACAAGAATAGTAATGAGCAAAAATGCTAAAAACGCCAATACATAAACAGGATATAGAAACCGCTGTTTCTTATAAAATTCAGGCATATATACAACTCCTATAAAGTGAAACTTCCATCAGAGAGTTTTTCGCATCTCCACTGATAGTTAGTTGAACTAATCGGGCACATGCTAGCAGTTATCCTCTACCGATCTTCTTTGACTTCTCAAATTTTTGAAGCGGGAGTCCTACTGCCTATTCATAGCGGGATAAAATAAACCATCCATTAATTAAGTCCTTATCCTCTACCGATATTTAATTGAGTCAACTACACTTATTCCTCGCTTACAAAGTCTAATCGTTCTATTAAGCGCAGGATAAAAGCTTTGATTTCTATGGTTCGTTACAAAAGGCTTATAAAAAGTACTTTGTTTCAAATACTTATTTTACCTGTACTTTCGATCGTAACGAAAAGCCTAAATCAATTATACCTAAGATTGTCATAAGAGGAAACAAAACTGGCACAAACAACCCTACAACAAAGGTTAAGATTAGAACAACTTTAGTATATCCTTTTGCATTTGTAAAAAAAGCAAGGAATGAAAACCCTTGAAACAACAGTAAAAAAGTAAAAATTGTTGATAAATTTAAGAACACCATTTCTACATATGACCCTGCTTCTATTTTTGCAAAAGAAGCAAGCAAAATAATCACGACATACAACCACACAATGCTCTTAGGAATTTGTATATCACGAAATTTCGGCCAAGATACCGCCGTGTACTTTAATCGTTTTAAAACACGATTAGCAATTAAAATAGTAATCCAAGAAGAGAATAGCGAAGCCATAGCAAGTACAGTTGGTAAAAGAATCCCAATTGTATTAACCGCTTTTTTCAATTCAGCTAGCTGCCCTTCATTTACAGATGCACCCGCCATCTTCATAAATTTCTCGCTTTGTTCCATTGATTGTTTGAACATATCTTGCATCTGTTTCACAATGTCTATATTAAAAAACTGCACGCTAACAATATACAGCAATACAAAACTCACAAGATATACAAGTGTCCCTACCAATAAAATTTCAATAACACTTTTTTTCTTTTTATACATGTGTCCTAATATAATTCCTGTTATTCCGAACATAAGTGTATTCGCAATACTAAGAGGCGAACTCACAATAAGTGTTACAAGAATTGCCGTTCCTAATAACATACAAGCACTACTTAACTGGTATCTGATTGAAAAAATAAGAAATGGTAACGGCAGTGCAAATATAACTATAGCACCTAAAACAGGCATATACAGAGAAGCTAAAAGCAAGACAGCATATAAAGCAAGTAATACTGCTCCTTCTGTAATGAGTCGTGTGCGTTTCATTCTTCACACCCTCTTTCTATAAAGTAAAACTTCTATCATGGTTAACAAAAAGAAGAGAATAGCAAAATGCACAGTAGAGTAATACTCTACTGTGCATTTCATACGTTATTATTCACCAACATATGGTAAAAGTGCCATTTGACGAGCACGTTTAATTGCAACTGTTAGTTTGCGTTGGTATTTTGCGCTAGTACCTGTTACACGACGTGGTAAAATTTTACCACGCTCAGAAACAAAGCGTTTTAATAAATCAACATCTTTATAGTCGATGCGAGTGATACCGTTAGATGTAAAGAAACACACTTTACGGCGTTTCGCACGTCCACCTTTGCGTCCTCCTGCCATGTTCATTTCCCTCCATTTCGTGTTAAAATGTTCCGTCTATACCATTAGAAAGGTAAGTCATCGTCTGAAATATCAATCGGTTGACCTACATTTGCAAATGGATCGTCATTTTTAGTAAATCCAGCATTATTGCCATTGTTACCAGATTGACCAAACGGATTTTGAGAGCCTTGGTTTCCGAATCCTGCTCCCGATGGTTGCTGATTGAATGAACCGCGTTGCTCACCACCGCTATTACGCGGTTCTAAAAATTGTACGTTCTCCGCTAGAACTTCTGTTACATATACACGCTTACCATCTTGTCCATCGTAATTACGAGTTTGAAGACGTCCATCTACGCCTGCTAAGCTACCTTTTTTCAAGAAGTTTGCTACGTTCTCTGCTTGTTTACGCCATATTACACAGTTAATAAAGTCAGCTTCACGCTCACCTTGCTGATTCGTAAATGCGCGATTCACAGCTAACGTGAAAGTAGCTACTGCAACACCATTGGGCGTGTAACGTAAGTCAGGGTCCTTAGTTAAACGACCAACGAGTATAACACGATTCATCAATCGAACCACTCTCCCTATATATCTTAATGATTATTCTTCGTTTTTAACAACGATGTGACGAATGATATCTTCGCTGATCTTAGCTAAACGATCGAATTCTGTAACCGCTTCTGGGTTAGAATTTACGTTTAAGATCATGTAGAAACCGTCACGTAAGTCGTTGATTTCGTAAGCTAAACGACGCTTACCCCAATCTTTTGTGTTAATGATTTCTGCACCATTGTCAGTTAAAACGCCTGCAAAACGTTCAACTAAAGCTTTTTGAGCTTCTTCTTCCATGTTTGGACGAATGATGTACATGATTTCGTACTTTTTCATTACACTTTCACCTCCTTTTGGTCTAAACGGCCCACACGGGGCAAGGAGCAATTAATTTATAGTAATTACTCACGAGTTTAGATTATATCATAGTAAGTTAGAGTAAGCAACTCAAGAAAGCATAAAAAAACTTGGCAAATCCAATGAATTTGCCAAGTTAAATACTTTATTTTTTTCCTAGGAAATAAAAAATTATACATTAAAGCGGAAGTGCACAACATCTCCGTCTTTCATAATGTACTCTTTTCCTTCTAAACGTACTTTTCCAGCTTCTTTAGCAGCTGTCATAGAGCCATTTCCTACTAAATCATCATAAGATACTGTTTCTGCACGAATAAATCCACGTTCAAAATCCGTATGAATGATTCCAGCACATTGTGGTGCTTTCATTCCCGTTTTAAATGTCCAAGCACGTACTTCTTGTACACCCGCTGTGAAATAAGTAGCTAACCCTAATAAATCATAAGCTGCGCGAATTAATTGATCGAGACCAGATTCTTCAATGCCTAGTTCTTCCAGGAAGACTCTCTTTTCTTCTTCATCTAACTCAGCAATTTCTGATTCGATTTTTGCGCAAACAACAATTACTTGAGAGTTTTCTTTTGCAGCAAATTCTTTTACAATTTGTACATATTCGTTTCCAGATGGATCCATTACATCATCTTCAGAAACGTTTGCTACATATAGCATTTCTTTTATTGTTAATAAGTGAAGACCTTTTACTACTCTCATTTGCTCTTCAGTAAATTCAACTGTACGAGCTGGTTGTCCTTCTTCAAATGCTTCTTTTAAGCGAACTAAAATTTCATGTTCAAATACAGCATCTTTATCTTTTTGTTTCGCCAATTTTGTAACGCGTTCAAGACGCTTATCAACAGATTCTAAATCCGCTAAAATAAGCTCTAAATTAATTGTTTCAATATCTGCAATTGGATCTACTTTTCCTGCTACGTGCGTAATATTCTCGTCTTCAAAACAACGAACTACTTGGCAAATTGCATCTACTTGACGAATATGAGATAAGAATTTATTTCCTAATCCTTCTCCTTTACTCGCACCTTTTACAATACCTGCGATATCTGTAAATTCAAAGACAGTTGGCACAGTTTTCTTCGGTTCTACAAGCTCAGTTAATTTATTTAAACGATGATCTGGAACTTCTACGATCCCAACGTTTGGATCTATTGTACAGAATGGGTAGTTCGCAGATTCTGCTCCTGCTTGTGTAATTGCATTAAATAATGTTGACTTACCTACGTTCGGTAATCCAACGATACCAGCCGTTAATCCCATATAATCCACTCCTATGACTCAATCTCCCATCATTATAGATAGTAACGAATAAAATGACAAGCTTCATCCAAATTTATCAAATGAAACGAATAATCTTTTACAGACCATTTCTCTGCTTCTATCTTCTGCGGATTTCTTACAACTTTGAAGCAGGAATCTTCCTGCCCATTAATCGCTAAATAAAAAAACAGCAGCAACAATGCCGCTGTTTCCTATTTCATCTATTCTTCATGTTTTACAAGTACTTTTTTCACCTTATGATCAAATTCTTTTCGAGGAATTAATACTGAATGGTTACACCCCTCACACTTAATACGGATATCCATTCCCATACGGATAATCTTCCAACGATTTTCGCCACATGGATGAGCTTTCTTCATTTCCACTATGTCATGCAAGTTATATTGTTTTTGCTCCATTCTTTAAACTCCTCTCACTGCTAATTTACTTTTTCATTCATCAGCTCTTCACGGTTGTATAGGACCATACGCGGATATGGAATTTCAATCCCGTGTAAATCTAGACGATTTTTAATTTCTTTACGCAGCGCTCTCGCCACTGCAAAATGTTGCATCGGTTCTACTTCAGCTGTAACCCTCAACACAACCTCTGATGCCGCTAAACTCTGTACACCTAATAATTGCGGGCGAGCAATCATTTGCTCATACCTTGTTGGTAATTCATCTAATAACTTTTCAAGAACTTGTTCTGCATGTTCAATATCGCTTTCATATGAAATTGATACATCTACAAAGGCAACGCTATTACTAACAGAGAAATTTGTTACTTCCTTAATACTTCCATTTGGAATAATGTGAATTTCTCCTGTCCATTTCTTCATTTTTGTTGTGCGTAAGCCAATTTCTTCGATAACTCCTTCAAATTGACCTAAGCGTACATAGTCTCCTACTGAAAATTGATCCTCTAATAAAATAAAGAATCCAGTGATAACGTCCTTGACTAAGTTTTGTGCACCAAAACCAACCGCCAAACCAACAACCCCTGCACCAGCTAGTAATCCTTTTGTATCAATTCCAAATACCCCTAAAATCGCAATTACTACAATGAAAAAGATAACATATGTTAAAATATTTTCTAACAATTTTGCTACTGTCATCGTTCGTCTTTCAGAAATTTGAATTGGTGATTTGGCCTTCATTTTGAAAGCATTACGGATAATCACTCTGCCGATTCGAATAACTACACTCGAAATAAACAAAATAAGTATGATTTTCAGTAAACCAAGACCGATACTCTCCCATAATCCTGCATTTAATAGCCCATTTGTAAAGTCTGTATATAAGTCGTGAAGTCCTTTCATCGCGACCTACCTTTCTATCTCATATTCATTATTTATTGTAACAGAATTTCTCCTATATTTTACGAAAAAAGTTCTTTCATACACTTTTATTTTCGCATTCCATGAGGTATAAAATGACACATTTTTTTATATACTAGTACTAGTATTCTACAGACTACATGGTACACTTCATTCTTTTTATACTTTATAAATCCATATACAAGAGTGCCCTCCTCTTCTGCTCATATCATATCTTTTATAACACTCTTATCTCATAAGAAAGTGACATCTACGCAGCAGGAATACCCGAAATTACCTAACATCAAATGAAGTTTCCCCTAAACTAAAAGCAAAATAGTTCTTACCTTAAGAGAAATATGCAATATGTAAAAATCAAGTTTATAACTAAATTCTATTAAAGGATGGATGCTTCGTGAATATCGGAAGTTTTCGTTTACCTTTTTTTGAAAAAGATTCACAGCAGATTATGTATCATAATGTAAATTGCAATCAAACAATTAGTAGCTTTCTACTTTCTCATCTCCCACTCGAACAAAACTCTCCACTTATTATACTGTGTATTGGAACAGATCGCTCAACTGGTGATGCATTAGGACCTCTTGTTGGTTCAAAACTACAAGATCATAACATTCAAAATTTTCATTTATACGGAACACTAGAATCACCCGTCCACGCTTTAAACTTGGAAGAAACAATTACAGAAATACACAAATCATTTATGAATCCCTTTATTATTGCAATTGATGCTTGTCTAGGAAAATCACAAAATATTGGTTCAATTACAGTTGGAAAAGGTCCTAGTAAACCTGGAGCAGCTATGAATAAAAATCTTCCCGCGATTGGTGATATGCATATTCATGGTATTGTAAATTTAAATGGATTTATGGAGTTTTTTGTACTACAAAATACAAGACTAAATCTTGTTATGAAAATGGCTACTGGTATTGCAGAAAGTATCATTGAAACTGATAAAAAAATTGCTGTAATGAAAAAAATAAACCATCTATAACTGAAGATGGTTTATTTTTTATCATTCTCCCGCTAAAAGCTCTAAAATGCGTTGCAAATCATCTTTATTGAAAAATTGAATTTCAATTTTTCCTTTTTCTTGTTTTGTTTCTTTAATTTTCACAGATGTTCCAAATCGTTCTCGTAACACCGTTTCTTGTTCCTCAAAAAAGATATTTTTTTGTGGTTTTTGTTTCTTTGTTTCACGTGAAACATTTTCATTCATCTGTTGAATAATGTGTTCCAACTGACGGACATTTAATCCTTCTTCTTTAATTCGTTGTAATAAATTATTAATTTTTGTTTTATCTTTTAATGCAAGTAGTGTTCGTCCATGTCCCATAGAAATACTTCCATTTGCAATCATGTCTTGTATGAAAGGTGGTAGAGAAAGTAAACGAATGTGATTTGCAATATGCGGTCTGCTTTTTCCAAGCCGCTTTGCTAGCTGTTCTTGCGTTACCTTAAGCTCTTCCATGAGCATTTGATAAGCTAACGCTTCTTCAATAGGCGTTAAATCTTCACGTTGCAAATTCTCTAGTAGCGCAAACTCCATCATTTGTTGATCATTTAACTCCCGAACAACGGCAGGAACTGTTTTAAGTTTTGCTTCTTTTGCAGCACGAAATCTCCGTTCTCCTGCAACGATTTCATATCCTTTAATACTTTTCCGAACAATAAGAGGTTGTAAAATCCCATGTTCTTTAATAGATAACGCTAATTCTTGAATTGCTTCATTATGAAAATATTTACGCGGCTGATATGGGTTAGGACGTAATTGATTTACTTGCAATTCTTGAATTGTTTCTCCCTCTTTCACATCTAAATCTGGAAAAAACGCATTAATTCCTCTTCCTAGTCCTTTAGCCACCTGCAATCACTTCCTTCGCTAAATCTAAATACACTTCTGCCCCCCTTGACTTAGCATCATACATCATAATTGGTTTTCCATGACTCGGTGCTTCACTTAAACGTACATTACGCGGAATAATGGATCTATATACTTTATCTCGGAAGTATTTCTTCACTTCATCAATTACTTGTAACCCTAAATTTGTACGAGCGTCCAGCATTGTTAGTAAAACACCTTGAATTGCTAAGTTTTTATTTAAATGCTTTTGCACAAGGCGAACTGTATTTAATAATTGACTTAACCCCTCTAGGGCATAATACTCACATTGAACAGGAATAATAACAGAATCTGCAGCAGTTAATGCATTAATAGTTAATAAACCTAAAGATGGGGGACAATCAATAATAATATAATCATATTCATCACGAATTGGTTGCAGCGCACGCTGCAGGCGAACTTCCCGGGAAATTGTCGGTACAAGTTCTATCTCGGCTCCTGCTAATTGAATGGTAGCAGGGAGTACATCTAAATTTTCAGTTGCAGTTCGCTGTATAACAACACGAACATCCATGTCTTCTACAAGCACATTATAAATACATTCATTTAAATCTGACTTTTCAATTCCGACTCCTGTCGTTGCATTTCCTTGTGCATCAATATCAACAAGAAGTACTTTTTTTCCTACTTGTGCCAATCCAGCTCCTAAATTTACCGATGTTGTTGTCTTTCCAACCCCACCTTTTTGATTAGCAATGGCAATGATTTTCCCCATGATGTCACCTACTTTCAACCTTTATATCTTATTCTACAAATGATTATTTTCATTTTAACATGAAACAATTACGCTTCATTTGCTTCTGTATATTAAACTTCAAAATTTATTTACAAACTCCTTCTTAATTTTAAAAGAAAATATAGTACTTATAAAGTGAAACTTCCATCAGCGGGATGCTTTATTCCCCGTTGATGGTTAGTTGAACCCATCGCAGTTATACCTCATCTTACTTCTTTGCGTTCCTTAAAATCTCAAGGTGAGGGATATTACTGCCCCTTAGTAGCGGGGTAAAGTGAAACTTCCATCAGTAAGGTCTTACTATATAAATCCATTTTGATTTTTCAACATATAGATTGCTGCTATGCAGAAAAAAAGGAGCTTCCGCTCGCTTCTCCCATTGTTTGAACTTCGCATGTGGAAGGAAAAGGTCCTGACCGCTTCTATGCATGGCCAGATGCTCTCGTCCATCTAAGAAGAGGGAGTTTTTGTAATTTTTAAATTTGGATTTATATAGTTTTTAATGCCGAACAAAACAAAAAGACCCCTACCGACGGTGGTTGAGGTCTTTCTATTTTCTTACTTCTTTTTGGGAATTTTAATTGTAATTTGATAGTATTCATCAAATTCTTCTTCTTCTGAATTCACATTTAAGCCACTATTCGCGACCATTTGTAAAGATTGACGAATGGTATTCATTGCAATACGCATATCACGGCTTACCGCTTTTTGTTTTGCTTTTCGTTTCGGTTTCGTTTCTTCTAACAATTTAGCAATTCTATCTTCTGTTTGCTTTACATTCAATTGTTTTTCAATGATTTCTTGTAAAACCTTTAATTGAATCTCTTCATTTTTAAGTGGAATAAGAGCACGAGCATGACGTTCTGTAATACTCTTCTCTAATAGTGCTTGTTTAATCTCTTCAGGTAACTTTAATAGTCTCAACTTGTTCGCAATTGTAGATTGCCCTTTACCTAGTCGCTGCGCTAATGCTTCTTGTGTTAAATTATGTAATTCAATTAACTTTTGATAAGCAACAGCTTCTTCAATTGCCGTAAGTTCTTCTCGTTGCAAGTTTTCAATTAAAGCAACAGAAGCAGTCTCAGTATCGTTCAAATTTTTTATAATAGCCGGAACAGTTTCCCAACCTAATTTTGTAGCGGCTCGAAAACGTCTTTCACCAGCGATAATCTCATATTTATTCTCTTCATACTGTCGGACAACAATTGGTTGAATTAATCCATGTGTATGAATTGTAAGAGCAAGCTCTTCAATACGAGCATCATCAAAAATTGACCGTGGCTGATAACGATTTGGAACAATATTTGCTAACGAAATTTGTTTGATTTCTTCATGACTTTCTTCTTGTAGTGCTAATTCAGCCTCTTTATCTCCAAAGCCAAATAAACGAGAAAATGTGTTTTTCATACATATTCCACCACCTTGAATCCTATTGAATACTCTATACAAAAATGTTCCATGTGAAACATTTACGTTTTTATCCCGCTATTCGTGGGCAGTAATATCCCCATCTCAACATTTTTCCATACATAAAGCAGGCAGGTAGAGATAAACTGTCCGCAAAAGCCCAATTTGTTGAACTAGCGATTAGCGAGATGTGCAGCCTCCCTACTAATCAAAGTTTCACCTTATTTCTTCCGCTCTAACGGGCAGTAAGCCCACGCCTCAACATTGTAAGAAATCTAAAAAGATAGGTGGTGGATAACTGCCTGTAAAGCTCGATTCGTTCAACTAACCATCAGTGCTAATAAACTAGCTTACTGATATATAACTTAATCTTACGTCTAATAAGATTTATTTTTCAATAGGTAATTTATTCGGTGTTCCTGGCTTACGCGGATATTTCTTTGGCGTTTTTCTCTTTTTCTCAATCAATAAAATATTACGTTCGCTTTCCTCGAATGGCAATTGGAACGTAGACATTCCTTTTAATTCACCACCAAGCACTTGCAGAGCATACTTACCATTTTCAATCTCTTCGCTTGCGGCTGCACCTTTCATTGCAATAAATGTTCCCCCTATTTTCACAAGCGGTAAACACAATTCACTTAAGACAGAAAGGCGAGCAACAGCGCGTGCCATTACAATATCAAAAGATTCACGTACTCCTTCTTTTTGTCCAAATGTTTCAGCACGATCATGACAAAATGCTACGTCTTGTAATTCCAATTTTGTTGCTAAATGATTTAAAAACGTAATACGTTTTTGCAAAGAATCGACAATTGTAATTTTTAAATTTGGAAAACATATTTTTAATGGAATGCTAGGGAACCCCGCTCCTGCACCAACATCACAAATAGAAAATGGCTTTGAAAAATCATGATAAAAAGCAGCTGTAATAGAATCAAAAAAGTGTTTTAAATACACGTCTTCTTTCTCTGTAATTGCAGTTAAGTTCATTTTTTCATTCCATTCAACTAATGTCTCAAAATAGATTTCAAATTGTTCTAACTGCCTAGTAGAAAGAGTAATCCCTCTTTCTACTAGCATAGATTGAAATTGTTCTATATTCATCTCGCTATATCTCCTAACTATTTATTGGTTCGATACTCGTGCAATTTTTCCTTGTTCTATATACACAAGTAAAATGGAAATATCAGCTGGATTTACCCCAGAAATACGAGATGCTTGCCCCATAGATAGCGGACGGACATCTTTTAATTTTTGACGTGCTTCAGAAGCTATTCCAGAAATTGCATCGTAATCAATATCAACCGGAATCTTTTTACTTTCCATACGCTTCATACGTTCTACTTGTTGTAAAGATTTTTCAATATATCCTTCATATTTAAGCTGAATCTCAACTTGCTCTGCTACTTCATCACTAACTTCTACTTCACTTGGAGCAAGAATATGAATATGCTCATATGTCATTTCTGGACGGCGTAATAAGTCACTAGCACGTATACCATCCTTTAGTTCACTTCCGCCAGCCCCGCGAATGAGCTCTTGTACTTCAGGACGCGGTTTAATAATAATACTTGCTAAACGTTCTTTTTCTTTTTCAATTTTCTCTTTCTTTGCTGTAAAACGTTCATAACGTTCTTCTGGAATTAACCCAATTTCATGCCCAACCTCTGTTAAACGTAGGTCCGCATTGTCATGGCGTAATAATAATCGGTATTCTGCACGGGATGTTAACAAGCGATATGGTTCATTTGTACCTTTTGTGACTAAATCATCGATTAAAACGCCAATGTACGCATCTGAACGATTTAAAATCACTTCTTTTTTACCTAATGAACGGCACGCAGCGTTAATGCCGGCCATTAAACCTTGCCCTGCCGCTTCTTCATAGCCAGATGTTCCATTAATTTGACCCGCTGTATATAAATTTTGTATTTCCTTTGTTTCAAGTGTTGGCCACAACTGCGTTGGTACAATTGCGTCATATTCAATTGCATATCCTGTGCGCATCATTTCTACGTTCTCTAGGCCAGGAATAGTCTTTAACATCTCACGTTGTACATCTTCTGGTAAACTTGTTGATAAACCTTGTACGTATACTTCTTGTGTATTACGACCTTCTGGCTCTAAGAAAATTTGATGACGCGGCTTATCATGGAAACGAACAACCTTATCTTCAATGGAAGGACAATATCGTGGGCCTGTTCCTTTAATCATGCCAGAATACATAGCGGAACGATGTAAGTTTCCATCGATTAAACGATGCGTTTCTTCACTTGTATATGTTAACCAGCACGGAATTTGATCCATAATGAACTTCGTTGTTTCAAAAGAGAATGCACGTGGTGTATCATCACCTGGTTGAATTTCTGTTTTGCTATAATCAATTGTACTACTATCTACACGCGGAGGCGTACCTGTTTTAAAACGAACTAGTTCAAACCCAAGCTCTTCTAAATGCTCTGATAATTTCACAGATGGTTGTTGGTTGTTTGGACCGCTTGAATATTTTAAATTCCCAACGATAATTTCACCGCGTAAAAACGTACCTGTTGTAATAACAATTGTTTTCGCTGTATATTCTGCTCCAGTTTGTGTAACAACACCTTTACATACACCATCTTCTACAACTAAGCGTTCAACCATTGCTTGACGTAATGTTAAATTTGGTGTTTCTTCGATTGTTTTTTTCAATTCATGCTGATACGCAAATTTATCTGCTTGGGCGCGAAGTGCACGTACTGCTGGGCCTTTCCCTGTGTTTAACATACGCATTTGAATATGTGTTTTATCAATATTTCTTCCCATTTCACCGCCGAGCGCATCAATTTCACGAACAACAATTCCCTTTGCAGGTCCACCAACTGAAGGGTTACACGGCATAAACGCAACCATATCTAAGTTAATTGTTAACATTAATGTTTTTGCTCCCATGCGAGCTGCTGACAAACCGGCTTCACATCCTGCATGGCCTGCACCAATTACAATAACATCATAAGAACCAGCGTTATATCCCATTTTCCATTCCTCCTTACAATTACTTTCCTAAACAAAATTGAGAGAATAACTGATCAATTAAACTTTCGTGTACAGTGTCTCCCGTAATTTCACCGAGTATTTCCCACGTTCTTGTTAAATCAATCTGTACCATATCAATTGGCACGCCACTATGAATAGCCGCGATTGCATCACCTATCGTCTTTTCTGCTTGTGTTAATAAACCAATGTGACGAGCATTCGATACATATGTCATATCAGCTGCTTCAATTGTTCCTTCGAAGAAGAGATCAGCAATTGCCTGTTCTAGCTCATCTACACCTTTCTCTTCAAGTAAAGCCGTTGTAATAACACGAGATGAACCAGCTAATTTCGCAACATACTCCATATCAATCTGCTGCGGTAAATCTGTTTTATTTACAATGACGATAAAGTCTTTCCCCTGCACCGCTCGAAATAACTCTTCATCTTCATTTGTTAACGCCTCGCTATAATTTACAACAAGAAGCACTAAATCAGCTTTATTCATCATCTCTTTTGAACGTTCGACACCAATTTGTTCTACAATATCCTCTGTCTCACGAATACCAGCTGTATCAATAAGTTTCAGAGGTACACCGCGTACGTTCACATATTCTTCAATAACATCTCGGGTTGTTCCTGCTATATCTGTCACAATTGCTTTCTTTTCTTGTACAAGGCTATTTAATAGCGATGACTTTCCAACATTCGGCCTTCCGATAATAGCCGTTGCAATTCCTTCACGCAAAATTTTCCCTTGCTTTGAAGTTTGTAACAACTTTTCAATTGCTGATTTGACATAGGTTGCCTTCTCAATTAAAACACCATGCGTCATTTCTTCTACATCATCGTATTCCGGATAATCAATGTTCACTTCTACATGAGCTAACGTTTCTAAAATTTCTTGTCGCAAACGACCAATTAATTTTGATAATCGACCTTCCATTTGATTAATCGCAACGTTCATTGCACGATCTGTTTTAGCGCGAATTAAATCCATAACCGCTTCTGCTTGCGATAAGTCAATACGCCCATTTAAAAAAGCACGCTTTGTAAATTCCCCAGGCTCTGCTAAGCGAACACCTTGTGATAAAATAAGCTGTAATACTTTGTTCACAGAAACAAGGCCACCATGACAATTTACCTCAACAATATCTTCACGCGTAAATGTCTTTGGTGCCCGCATAATTGAAACCATAACTTCTTCAATAACTTTATTTATATCTAAATCCACAATATGCCCATACTGAATTGTATGAGATGGAACTGTCGTTAAATCTTTTCCTTTAAAAATACGGTTTACCTTCTCTACCGCATCATCTCCACTTACTCGAACAATGGCAATTGCACCTTCCCCAAGAGCTGTAGAAATCGCAGCAATTGTATCAAATTCCATGTTCTTTCACCTCACTTGCTTATTTCTCTATATTTCAACACGGTTTTTTCTTTCACTAAATTATTAGGATACCATAACGAAACTGCGTAAAAAAGAATAATAACTTATTTTATTATGTCCTCACCTAAATCACGCTAAACTTATCCACTGTGCATAAGTTTAGTGCAATTCATTTATCCACAGATCATTCTCTGTCTTTACATTTTATCCAGTAAAAAACCGGCACTCAAACGAGTTACCGGTTTATCCCGCTCTAAAAGATAGTAAAACTCCTACTTCAATCTTTTAAGAAATGTAAAGCAGATAGGTTACCTATAAGAGCTTAGTTTGTTCAACTAGCCAGCCATCTAGAATCAATTCCTTAGGATGGAAGTTTCATTTTATTTTGGAGATACAACAACATGTCGATGTGGTTCTTTACCTTCAGACGTCGTAATCACATATGGATGATTCAAAAGTGCCTGATGTATAATTTTTCTTTCAAAAGAAGGCATCGGTTCTAACACAACTCTTTTTTTCGTATTGCTAACTTGCTTCGCTAACCGAAGTGCAAGCGATTCTAACGTATTTTTTCGTTTATCACGATAGTTTTCAGCATCGATTGTTACACCGATATATTGTTTCGTGCTACGATTTGCAACAAGTTTTGTTGCATATTGTAAAGAATTTAATATATTCCCTCTTTTTCCAATTAATACACCAACATCACTACCAGAAAGTGTAAAGTGGATATCACGCCCTTTTACATCTGTTTCAACAGTTACATCAATATCCATTTCTTTTATAATACTTTTCAAATAAAGTTCTGCTTCTTCTACAGGGTCTTTTATTACAATGACCTCTACAATAGCAGGTCGTCCTCCAATAAAACCAAGAAAAGCTTTTTTCCCTTCATCAATAACATGTATCTCAACTCTATCTCTTGATACTTGCAATTGTTCTAACGCGAATTGCACTGCCAGTTCGACTGTTTGTCCTTTAGCAGTAATCATACTCACTTACTTGATCCTCCTGCCTTACTAGCCTTAAGATCCGGCCCTTTGATCAAATATGTTTGAGCAATACCAAAAATGTTACCCACTACCCAGTAAAGAGATAATGCAGCTGGGAAATTAATTGCGAAAACTAAAATCATGATAGGCATAAGCCAAAGCATCATTGCCATTTGTGGATTTTGCCCCGCAGTACCAGCCATTGCAAGCTTTTGTTGAATAAACGTTGTAATCGCTGCAACAATTGGAAGAATATAATATGGATCAGCATGACCTAAATCAAACCATAAGAAACTATGTTGTTTAATTTCTGCCGTCCTGATAATTGCATGATAAAATGCAAATAAAATTGGCATTTGAATAAATATTGGTAAACAACCTGCTAATGGATTGATACCATGCTTTTGATACAATTGCATCATTTCTTGTTGCAATTTTTGTTGAGTTGCTTGGTCTTTAGAGCTATGTTTTTCTTTTAATTTTGCCATTTCAGGTTGTATTACTTGCATTGCTTTCGTACTCTTCGTTTGCTTAATCATTAATGGTAATAAAGCAAAACGAATGATAAGAGTCGTAACAACAATCGCTAAACCATAGTTATTGCCAAATAATTTTGCACAATACGTGATTAACTGAGAAAGTGGGTATACAAAGTATTCATTCCAAATTCCCGTACTTTGCGGTGTAATCGGCTGATTGGTTTGATTACAGCCAGCAGCAATTGCCATAACAGCAATAAGCATGACTAGTAAGCCTATCTTTTTTTTCACAGCCTGCTCCTCCTTGTTTCGTTATGTATATAGTGTAATTCATTTTCCTCTTTTTTCGCCATTTTTTGCCCGTTTAACTCCCGAGCGTTGCAGAGCATGAATTAAGCTTTTCTTTAATTGTTCATAGTCCATGTCTGAACAAGGCTTCCTTGCTATTATAACAAAATCTTTCCCAGAATCTATCTCATCTTTTAATTCTGTAAAAGCTTGACGGATCATACGTTTAATACGATTACGCATGACTGCATTTCCTAATTTTTTACTAACGGAAAGACCAATTCGAAAATACGGTTGATCAGGCTTCTCTAACTGATAGATAACAAATTGACGATTGGCATTTGATTTTCCATTTTGAAAAACAGCTTGAAATTCCTCATTCTTCTTTACACGATTCTTTTTCTTCATATCAATTGAACACTCCTGTATTTCGCCAGTGGAAAATTCATAATTACTAGAAAAAAAGACCACTGAACGATCAGTGGCCTACGCAGATAATACTTTTCTACCTTTACGACGACGAGCTGCTAGAACTTTACGTCCGTTCGCTGTGCTCATACGGCTACGGAAACCATGTACTTTGCTGCGCTTACGTTTATTTGGTTGATAAGTTCTTTTCATTATATGACACCTCCCTAAGGAATAACTGTTAAAGACAGTCCTATAAATTATAGTTAATTTGTTAGGAGAATGTCAATGCTTCTAAAAATTTTAATAAAATATTCATTTTTTACCTATTCACAAGGTTGTTCACAGCACACTCTATTTGTTGTGGATAACTTTTTTCGCCACTTTTTTCTATACACAAATATTTTTTTCTTTTTTACACAGTATATCGTACTGTGGACAAGTTTATTCCACAAGGTATTGATTTTGTGGATAACTTTCCGAAATACATTGCTATCGCTATCTTTTTTTGATATTATAGTTGTGTTTTCACCTTGAACAAGTTTTTCACAATTGTTATTTATCCACAATTTGTGCATAACTTGTGGACATGTATACTCACATGTGTATAAAAAGTTTTCCACAACGTGTTTTTTTGTCGAAAACTCTATTTTGTATTTCAAGCACTTTTTTCTTTTAAAAAGTACTTCGTATAAATATACAGCGATTTTCACTTGCGTTATACAAATATTAAACATCCTGTTTACTCATCATCTTTTGTAAAGGAGGGACACCTTTGGAAAATATTTCGGATTTATGGAATAGCACCTTAAAAGAATTAGAAAAAAAGGTAAGTAAGCCTAGTTATGAAACATGGCTTAAGTCTACAAAAGCGTATTCTTTAAAAAAGGACGTTTTAACAATTACTGCGCCAAATGAATTTGCACGCGATTGGTTGGAATCCCATTATTCTGATCTTATTTCAGAAACAATTATTCATTTAATGGGAGCAGAACTTACAATTCGCTTTATCATTCCACAAAGTCAAACAGAAGAGGAATTTGACTATCCTCCTGTTCAAAAGAATAAAACAATGCATGATGAACCTAATCATTTCCCAAAAAGTATGCTTAATCCTAAATATATATTTGATACTTTTGTAATCGGTTCTGGCAATCGTTTTGCCCATGCTGCTTCTTTAGCTGTAGCGGAAGCACCCGCTAAAGCATACAATCCCTTATTTATTTACGGGGGAGTCGGACTCGGAAAGACGCATTTAATGCATGCGATTGGTCATTATGTCATCGAACATAATCCAAACGCAAAAGTCGTTTATCTATCATCTGAAAAATTCACAAATGAGTTTATTAATTCTATTCGTGATAATAAAGCAGTTGATTTTCGCAATAAATATCGAAACGTCGATGTTCTGCTTATAGATGATATTCAATTTCTTGCTGGAAAAGAACAGACACAAGAGGAGTTTTTCCATACGTTTAATGCATTGCACGAAGAAAGTAAGCAAATTGTAATTTCAAGTGATCGTCCACCTAAAGAAATTCCAACATTAGAAGATCGCTTACGCTCGCGTTTTGAATGGGGACTCATTACAGATATTACTCCTCCAGATTTAGAAACAAGGATTGCAATTTTACGTAAGAAAGCAAAAGCTGAGGGGCTTGATATCCCGAATGAAGTTATGCTTTATATTGCCAATCAAATTGACTCTAACATTCGTGAATTAGAAGGTGCCCTAATTCGTGTTGTAGCGTACTCTTCTTTAATTAATAAGGATATGAATGCGGATTTAGCTGCTGAGGCACTAAAACATATTATTCCAAATTCAAAACCAAAAATTATTTCAATTTATGACATTCAGAAGGCTGTAGGAGATATTTTTCAAGTAAAATTAGAAGACTTTAAAGCAAAAAAGCGCACAAAATCTGTCGCTTTCCCTCGTCAAATTGCAATGTATCTGTCTCGTGAATTAACTGATTCCTCTTTACCAAAAATCGGTGAAGAGTTCGGAGGACGTGATCACACTACAGTCATTCATGCCCATGAAAAAATTTCAAAGTTGTTAAAAACAGATACTCAATTACAAAGACAAATTGAAGAAATTCGCGATATTTTAAAGTAATAATTAAATAATGTGAACAACGTGAATAACTATTCTTGTTTTACACACAGTCTATCCACATGTAGATAGACTGTTTTTCCTTCTTTTTAATAAGTTATCCACATATCCACAAGCCCTATTACTATTACTACTAATTTTTTATTATTATTAAATAAACTCAATTTTATACTTACCGGAGGTTTTCGATATGCATTTTTCAATTCAAAAAGACCACCTTGTCAGAAGTGTACAAGATGTAATGAAAGCTATTTCCTCTCGTACAACAATTCCAATTCTTACAGGGATTAAAATTGTAGCAAATGAAGAAGGTGTTACATTAACAGGTAGTGATGCAAATATATCCATTGAATCTTTTATCCCAGTCGAAGAAGATGGGAAAGAAATTGCAGAAATAAAACAAACTGGAAGCATTGTTTTACAAGCAAAATATTTCAGCGAAATTGTAAAAAAATTACCGAAAGATACAGTTGAAATTTCTGTAGAAAGTCATTTTATGACAAAAATAAAATCAGGAAAATCTGAGTTTAATCTAAATGGTTTAGATTCAGCTGAATATCCATTATTACCACAGATTGAAGAACATCATGTGTTTCAAATCCCAACAGATCTTTTAAAGCATATGATTCGTCAAACTGTATTTGCTGTATCTACATCAGAAACACGTCCGATCTTGACAGGTGTAAACTGGAAGGTATATAACAGCGAGTTGACTTGTATTGCAACAGATAGTCATCGCTTAGCACTTCGGAAAGCGAAAATTGCAGGACGAACTATTGCAAATGAATTTCAAGCTAATGTTGTTATTCCAGGAAAAAGTTTAAATGAGTTAAGTAAAATTCTTGATGAATCAGAAGAAATGGTAGATATTGTTATAACGGAGTATCAAGTTTTATTCCGCACAAAGCATTTATTATTTTTCTCTAGACTATTAGAAGGGAACTATCCTGATACAACAAGACTAATTCCGCCTGATAGTAAAACAGATATTTTTGTAAATACAAAAGAATTTTTACAAGCAATTGATCGAGCATCATTATTAGCGAGAGATGGACGTAATAATGTTGTGAAATTATCAACTTTAGAAAATCAAATGTTGGAAATTTCATCGAATTCTCCAGAAATCGGAAAAGTAGTAGAAGAAGTTCAATGTGAGCAATTTGCTGGGGAAGAGTTGAAAATTTCGTTTAGTGCAAAATATATGATGGATGCATTAAAAGCGTTGGATAGTACAGAAATCAAAGTTAGTTTTACTGGCGCGATGAGACCATTTTTAATCCGTACTGTGAACGATGAATCCATTATTCAATTAATTTTACCAGTACGTACGTACTAAAATTATGATAAGGGTTACTAGTGCAAATCTACTGGTAACCCTTTTGATTTCTCGCTATTACTTTCCTAATGCTTGTTTATTTAGTACAATGAAAGAATGAACACTTTTAGAAAGTGAGCGATTTATGATGAAACGTATTCAAATTTCGACAGAATATATTACATTAGGACAATTTTTAAAACTGGCTGACGTGATTGATACAGGCGGAGCGGTAAAGTGGTTTTTACAAGAGTATGAAGTGTATGTAAATAAAGAGCTTGAAAATAGACGAGGCCGAAAATTATATACAAATGATATTGTTGAAATTCCGGAGATCGGAACATTTCAAGTTCAAGGATAAAGGGGGATCCCTTTGTATATTAAAGAATTACATTTACAAAACTATCGCAATTACGAGCAGTTAGATCTCTCCTTCGAAGATAAAGTAAACGTAATTATTGGTGAAAATGCGCAAGGAAAAACCAATTTGATGGAAGCAATCTATGTATTAGCGATGGCGAAATCTCATCGAACTTCTAATGATCGTGAACTTATCCGATGGGATGAGGATTATGGTAAAATAAAAGGGAAACTACAAAAAAGAAATAACTCTTTGTCTTTAGAACTAAATGTTTCTAAAAAAGGGAAAAAGGCAAAGTTGAATCAACTTGAGCAACAAAAATTAAGTCAATATATTGGTGTGATGAATGTTGTTATGTTTGCACCAGAAGATTTAAACCTTGTCAAAGGAAGTCCTCAAGTACGAAGACGTTTTTTAGACATGGAGCTTGGACAAATAGCTCCTGTGTATTTGTATGAATTAAGTCAATATCAAAAAGTCCTTACACAGCGTAATCATTTGCTTAAAAAAATGCAAGGAAGCAGTAAGAGTGATGAAGCTATGCTAGATGTGTTTACACTTCAACTCGTTGAACATGGTGTAAAAGTGTTAAAAAAACGTTTTGAATTTTTGCGTCTATTGCAAGAATGGGCAGCTCCAATTCATCGAGGCATTAGCAGAGGACTTGAGGAACTAGAAATAGTTTATAAACCAAGCATAGATGTATCAGAATCCATGGATTTGTCGAAAATAAAAGAAGTATACTATGAAAGTTTCCAATCTGTGAAACAACGCGAACTCTTCCGTGGTACAACCCTAATTGGGCCTCATCGCGACGATTTACAATTCTTCGTTAATGGGAAAAACGTTCAAGTTTTTGGTTCGCAAGGACAACAACGAACGACCGCACTTTCCCTAAAGTTAGCTGAGATCGAATTGATTTATTCAGAAGTTAACGAATATCCAATCCTTTTATTAGATGATGTGTTATCGGAACTAGATGATTATAGGCAATCACATCTGCTTAATACGATTCAAGGAAAAGTGCAAACGTTTGTGACAACGACAAGTGTTGATGGAATTGAGCATGATACATTAAAACAAGCAAAAACAATTCATGTAACGAACGGCACGGTGGATTGTGGAGAAGAAGACAAATAGCTTCTGTCTAAATGGAAAAGTGGGTGATCTTTGTGTCAATGGAACAAAAACAAATGCAAGAGAATGCATATGATGAAAGTCAGATACAGGTGTTGGAAGGACTAGAAGCAGTTCGAAAACGTCCAGGGATGTATATTGGTTCAACGAGCGGAAAAGGTCTTCATCATCTTGTATGGGAAATTGTTGATAATAGTATTGACGAGGCATTAGCAGGATATTGTGATGAGATTAATCTAGCTATTGAAGAAGACAATAGTATTACAGTAACAGATAATGGCCGTGGTATTCCGGTTGGTACGCATGAGAAAATGGGGCGTCCAGCTGTAGAAGTTATTATGACAGTCCTTCATGCGGGTGGTAAATTTGGTGGCGGTGGTTATAAAGTTTCTGGCGGTTTGCATGGTGTAGGTGCTTCTGTCGTGAATGCATTATCAACAGAGTTAGAAGTATTCGTTCATCGTGATGGACAAATTCATTATCAAAAGTATGAACGTGGTATTCCAGTTGCAGATTTAAAAGCAATTGGAGATACAGATCACACAGGAACAGTAACGCGCTTCAAGCCAGATACAGAAATTTTTACCGAAACTACGGAATATGAATTTGATACATTAGCAACTCGTTTACGAGAACTAGCGTTTTTAAATCGTAATATTAAACTAACAATTGAAGATAAACGTGAACATAAACAAAAGAAAGAATTCCATTATGAAGGCGGAATTCAGTCTTATGTTGAGCATTTAAATCGCTCTAAAGAACCAATACATGAAGAACCAGTATATGTAGAAGGTTCAAAAGATGGAATTCAAATTGAGGTTGCTCTTCAATATAACGAAGGATATACAACGAACATTTATTCATTTACAAATAATATCCATACGTATGAAGGTGGTACGCATGAGGTAGGATTTAAAACAGCATTAACACGCGTAATTAATGATTATGGTCGAAAAAATAATATTTTAAAAGATGCTGATAGTAATTTAACAGGTGAAGATGTTCGTGAAGGTTTAACGGCTATTGTATCCATTAAACACCCAAATCCACAGTTTGAAGGGCAAACGAAAACAAAGCTTGGAAATAGCGAAGCGAGAACAATTACAGAATCAGTTTTCTCTGAAGCGCTTGAAAAGTTTTTACTTGAAAATCCAAATGTTGCTCGAAAAATTGTGGATAAGGGAACGATGGCAGCGCGTGCACGTGTAGCGGCGAAAAAGGCTCGTGAATTAACACGTAGAAAAAGTGCGCTAGAAGTATCAAGCTTACCGGGAAAACTTGCAGATTGCTCTTCTAAAGATCCTTCTATTAGTGAAATTTATATTGTAGAGGGTGATTCGGCAGGCGGTTCTGCAAAGCAAGGACGTGATCGTCACTTCCAAGCGATTTTACCGCTTAAAGGGAAAATTATTAATGTAGAAAAAGCGCGTTTAGATAAAATTTTATCAAACGACGAGGTACGAACAATTATTACTGCACTTGGTACGGGTATTGGTGGAGATTTCGATATTGAAAAGGCGCGTTATCACAAAGTTATTATTATGACGGATGCTGATGTCGACGGCGCTCATATTCGTACACTATTATTAACGTTCTTCTACCGTTATATGCGTCAAATTATTGAGCACGGTTATATATATATTGCACAGCCGCCATTATATAAAGTGCAACAAGGTAAGCGAGTTGAGTATGCTTACAACGATAGAGAACTTGAAAATATATTAGTGGAGATTCCGAAACAACCAAAACCGGGTATTCAACGCTATAAAGGTCTTGGAGAAATGAATCCAACGCAGCTATGGGAAACAACAATGGATCCAGAAGTACGTGCACTTCTTCAAGTTTCACTTCAAGATGCAATTGAAGCAGATGAAACATTTGAAATTTTAATGGGTGATAAAGTTGAACCACGTCGTAACTTTATCCAAGAAAATGCAAAATATGTGAAAAACCTTGATATTTAATGACTGATGACAGGAATCGGAGTATTCCTGTCTTCTACGTATAAATGAACATGATATATCGATCGGAAATGTAATGAGGAGGTGCTGGTTGATGTCAGACAACCAACAACAAGGCCGAATTCGAGAAATTAATATTAGCCAGGAAATGCGTACCTCGTTTTTAGATTATGCGATGAGCGTTATCGTATCTCGTGCACTGCCAGATGTTCGTGATGGATTAAAACCTGTTCACCGCAGAATTTTATATGCGATGAACGATTTAGGAATTACTGCTGATAAAGCGTATAAGAAGTCTGCGCGTATTGTTGGTGAAGTAATTGGTAAGTATCATCCACACGGTGATTCAGCGGTATATGAAACAATGGTGCGAATGGCCCAAGACTTTAGTCAACGTTATATGCTAGTAAATGGACATGGTAACTTCGGTTCTGTCGATGGTGATTCGGCGGCTGCGATGCGTTATACAGAGGCAAAAATGTCCAAGATTTCTATGGAACTATTGCGTGATATCACCAAAAATACAATTGATTATCAAGATAACTATGATGGTTCAGAAAGAGAACCAATTGTATTACCTGCGCGCTTTCCTAATTTATTAGTAAATGGTGCAACTGGTATTGCCGTTGGGATGGCAACGAATATTCCTCCGCATCAGCTTGGTGAAGTAATTGATGGGGTATTAGCGTTAAGTCACAATCCAGAGATTACAATCGCAGAATTAATGGAGTATATTCCTGGACCAGATTTCCCAACAGCTGGTCAAATTCTTGGACGGAGTGGAATTCGAAGAGCGTATGAAACAGGGCGTGGTACAGTAATTCTTCGTGCAAGAGTAGAAATCGAAGAGAAGGCAAATGGGAAACAATCTATTATTGTAACTGAACTACCATATCAAGTGAATAAAGCAAGGTTGATTGAAAAGATTGCGGAGCTTGTTCGAGACAAAAAGATTGATGGTATTACAGATTTACGTGATGAATCAGATCGAAATGGTATGCGTATCGTCATGGAATTACGACGAGATGTAAATGCAAATGTGTTATTGAATAACTTATATAAACATACAGCACTTCAGACAAGCTTTGGTATTAATATGCTATCGCTCGTAAATGGAGAACCAAAAGTATTAAATTTAAAAGAATGTCTATATCATTACCTGGAGCATCAAAAGGTTGTTATCCGTAGACGTACTGCATATGAATTAGAGAAAGCAGAAGCTCGTGCTCATATTTTAGAAGGTTTACGCATCGCGTTAGATCATCTTGATGAAGTAATTACCCTAATTCGTAATTCGAAGACAGCAGACATTGCAAAGCAAGGATTAATGGAACGTTTTGGTTTAAGTGAAAAGCAAGCACAAGCAATTTTAGATATGCGTTTGCAACGTTTAACAGGGTTAGAGCGTGAAAAAATCGAACAAGAATATCAAGAACTACTTGCATTGATTGCGGAGTTAAAAGCAATTCTCGCAGATGAAGAGAAAGTTCTTGAAATTATTCGTGAAGAATTAACAGAAGTTAAAGATCGCTTTAATGATACACGAAGATCAGAAATTACAATTGGCGGTATGGAAGCAATCGAGGATGAAGATTTAATTCCAGAGCAAAACATTGTAATCACACTTACTCATAATGGGTATGTGAAACGATTACCAGCTTCTACGTACAAAACGCAAAATCGTGGCGGACGTGGAGTTCAAGGTATGGGGACGAACAATGATGATTTTGTAGAACATTTGTTAACAACATCTACACATGATCATATTCTATTCTTCACAAATAAAGGGAAAGTATACCGGACAAAGGGCTATGAAATCCCAGAGTATAGCCGTACAGCTAAAGGGATACCGATTATCAACTTATTAGAAGTAGATAAAGATGAATGGGTAAATGCGATTATTCCAATCCGAGAGTTTAGTGATGACCATTACTTATTCTTTACGACGAAACAGGGTATTGCAAAAAGAACACCACTTTCATCGTTTGCTAACATACGTAATAATGGTTTAATTGCAATATCACTTCGTGAAGATGATGAAGTTATTTCTGTTCGATTAACAACGGGCGAAAAAGATATGATTGTGGGAACAAGTAACGGTATGTTAATTCGCTTCCACGAACAAGATGTTCGCTCGATGGGACGTAATGCAGCGGGTGTGAAAGCTATTACGCTGGGTGAGGAAGATCAAGTGGTTGGCATGGAAATCGTTGAAGAAGAAATGGATGTCTTAATTGTAACGAAGAATGGTTATGGTAAGCGGACGCCGGTTGAAGAATATCGTCTCCAAAGCCGTGGAGGTAAAGGTCTTAAAACATGTAATATTACAGATAAGAATGGCAAACTAATTGCTGTTAAGTCTGTAAATGGTGAAGAAGATATTATGCTGATTACAGCAGCAGGTGTTTTAATTCGTATGCCAGTTGATCAAATCTCTCAAATGGGACGTAATACGCAAGGTGTTCGTTTAATTCGTTTAGAAGGCGAGCAAGAAGTAGCGACAGTAGCAAAAACACAAAAAGAAGATGAAGAAGACGTACAAGAAGATCAAGAAAGCTCAGAAGAATAAGGGAAATCCCCTTATTCTTTTTTTTATAAAAAGTGCTTGCATAGGAGGGGGAGAGTCTATATAATAGGCAGAGTCAGCAATTCATTGAAACAAAATGTTGCAACAAGTTGTTGACGAACATGAAATATTATGTTATATTATAAAAGTCGCTGAAACGCGATATTGAACTTTGAAA